>CAYJHY010000135.1:0-5578 GCA_964369875.1 uncultured Mailhella sp. | reverse complement strand
ATCATTCTGTCGACCATGGGCATGGGAGAGGTGGCGGTTCCCACGGCGGCACGCAGCCCGTATTGTTTTATGCGTTTGCGTGCAAAATCGTCGAGCATGCTTTGGAAGCTTTTTTGGAAATCGTCGCACCAGTCCGCAGGGTTAACGGGTTGCGCAACCAGTAAGAGTTTTCTTTGGGCATTGGCTAAGTTCTCAAACTCATGGGCAGTCATGCCAAAGCCATAAAATTTTCTTTGTTGTTCTTGGTTTAATGGGTATTTTTCCAGATATTGTTTGAGAAGTTTTTGGGCTTCAGCTTGTTTTTCTTTGGCGACAACTTGTAAGTGTTTGCGTTCTGCAAGAACTTTTAGGGCTTTCGGTCTGATTTGCGGGGAGGTTTGTAACCATAAAAACTTGCTGAAAAGACTGAATATTGCCCAGAGGATGATTAAGGAAAAAAGGCTGAAAAAGGCTAAGAACGACCATTTGGTTGCGGGGGAGAAGTTGTTGATTTCCCCAAAAAATTGCACAGATTGGGTGATGATAAGAAGACCTAGGAGGGAGGCTGTGAGAAGCGCGAGGGAGGCTAGGGCTTTTCGCAGGGGCTTTGGCAAGCGCCAACCTTCTTCTGCTTGCAAAAGTGTCATCATTTCTTCTGCATGAAGGCGTGCTTCTTGATCTAATTTTTTTTGATAGGCTTTTGTTTCTTCGGGGCTAAGGGTGCGTGTGGTGTCGTTTTGACTTTGTGGTATGCCTAAACCGCTATCACCTTCACGCCTACTGATACTCGGTGTTTCTTGGGGAGAGCTATTGTTTGTTGATTTATCAAAGTTGTTTGCAGAACTGTCGGAGCTTTGGTCGGAGCTTTGGGTGGAAGTGGGATTATCATTTTCCGACAATATGTAATCCATGGGATTGCCTAAACGTTGTTCACTCATATATCACCTTTTTCTGTGATTAAAAATTCAAAAATTCTGTCAAGTCCCACTTGGCTTGGGGGAATCATTAAACATTTTGGAATATTGGGGCTTACATCCATAAAACGGTAATCGCCTATTTCCCAAGAATTTGGCCACACTTCGGGGAGTGGGGAGACTTCAAACTCCATTTCAGCGTTATGGGGATTATTTCGTGCAGGGCGCCCGATGAGATGATTGTTTTTTTCGCTTGTTCTTGTGGAGTGTAAAGCACTGCAGACGAAAAAACCACATTCCACATCGGGAAGCTTGTTTTTGACTCTTAATGTCATTTGGCGAAGGAGGGATTCAAGGCGTCCGCTGATAACATCTTCCGGACGTACCAAATCAGACTTTACTGCCACAAAGGCGATTTTTTCAAGACCAAAACCTAAAAGATTTTGTAGTTTGTGCAGTAATTCACCCATAAAACCGTTAGGTTCGATAACATCAAATAAATCCAAAAGAATTTGCCTGTTATCATTGTAGCGGCCGACGCCTCCCATGAGAAGGGAAGGAATGTCGAGCAAAATAATAAGGCGTTGGGATTGGATGATTTTCTTGAACAGAGGGAGGGCCAATTGTTTACGATAAGCATCGTAATACTTTTTCATTTCTTTGGCAATTTCCGGATAGTGGGTGACCACTTCTTTGGATAGTGGAACGAATTGAGTATCTTTTGAAAGGCCTGAAAATCTTGATGCCGCAAGTTCCTTTTCCTCAAGCATGGGAGCGGAAACGTATTTTTCATCAAGTAAGAAGGTGGACGGTGAAATAAGTGGTTTGAATTTATGGATAAGCTTTGCAAGGGTCAACTTGTATACATCAATGAGTTCTTCTTTGATTTTCAGTTGTTCTTCCTTTTGTGCTTCTTTGTCGTCTTTGTTTGGGGAATCCGTGAGATTTTCAAGCAAGGAAAGATAGGGTGTCACTGCCTGCCGATAATCTTCAAGGCTTTGAAAGTGGTGGAGGATATGTTCACTCCAGTCTTCAAAGCTGTCAAAAGCGGCAATGGCGGCGTCTGCAATACGTTCACCCGGAAAATCATAAAAACAAAAATTTTGTTCGTTTGTAAGCTGTAGTTTACGAAGACGAGTTAATTTTCCGAGGTTTTTCCGTTTTAGACTGAAATTATATTCATAGCTCGCCTTTGTTTTGGCGGGCCAGCGATTGGCATTTGCCAACTGCTCACGATAGCTTTCAAAGGGGAAAAGGCTATCTTTGTGGACATTTTTATTTTGAGCTCTAAAGCCTCCCACTTGGGCGACTTTGGACAGGGAGAAATTGGAAGACTCAAGTTCCGTGAGGTGCCAAAGCAGAGAAGTGAGAAAAATAGTTTTTCCTCCATTGGCAATACCGGTTATTCCTACTTTCATTTTTATTCCTCTAATGTTTGCGAATTAAAACACATTCATTAGATAATCCTTTTGGGGAAGATGTCAAACAAGGCAAGAATAAAATGTATGCATTATTTTTTGAGGAAGTCTGAGTAAGTGCGGTTGATTATACTTTTATGAGAAATTAATAAAATATAGATTCTCTAAATTTCTTGACAATTTAGGATAATCGTTCATAATCTCTGTTACCAAAATGTAATAAAATGCCCGTCGATAATTTTTGGAGATTGCTTTGAAAAAAAATATACTAAAAGAGAGAAACATTAAAGTAATTATAATGTTGTTCTTGTTATCCCTTTGGCTTGTGTGTTCCGGGGTTTATTTTATTTTTCAAGTTAATAAAGATGAAGTTGCCGATTTTGAAGCAGAACTTCGAACCGCTTCTAAAAATAATGCCAATTCCGTAGAATTCATTTTTCATAAGTATACAAGTTTCTTGCAAATTGCCGGTGACGCGTTTCACTCATTTGAGGAAAAAGATACCGATTTTGACAAAATTATAAATAATTTGGTAGACTTTGAAGATTTTTCAGGGGTTGCCATTGTTTTTCCGGACGGAACGTCCTATTTTACGCGTGGAACATTATTTATTCCTTCAAAGTATAAATTCACCGAACAAATGGAAAACCTTGAAACCTATGTAAGTGATTTGTATTATGATCCTAACTTGAGAACTTCTTGTGTGTCCATTAATCTTCCGCTTATTGGGGACGATAAAAAACTTCATGGCTACATCGTCGGTATTCTCAGCTATACCATGTTGTCGCATATTTTCGATCATATTTTTTATGATGTGGGCGGATATTTTAATATCATTGATTCCAATGGTTTTTATTTGGCGGCAAGTATATCCGAAAATATGCTTCTTATGGATGTGTCTTTCATTGAGGCCACAAGAACCGTTGATATGGTAGATGGTTACTATCCTGAGGATGTTCGCAATGCTTTTCCTGACAGAACCGACGGGCTTGTGCGTTATCGTTTTGATGGCTCCGAGAGGACGGCCTATTATACCCCCATCGACATTAATAACTGGGTGATGTTTTCCGTGGTTCCGCAAGAACTTATCGACAAAGAAATGTATGCGGACTATGAAAGCACATCCATACTTATTGTGAATATTCTTCTTATTTCGGGCATTTTAATTGTTTGGATTTATCGTTCGCAACGTTCTCTGAAAAGTTTAGCTGAAACCAATGAAAAGAATTTTCGTTTTGTTTCTGAGCAAACCAATAAATATATTGTGGAATGTGATTTTGTAAAGGATACCGTCAGAGTTACAGGGAGGCTCAAGGCTATTTTGGGGCAAGACATCAATGTGCTTTCCATAAATCAAGATGTTTTTCATGATTTTTTGCATATCGATGATATGGAAAAAACCCAAAGCGCCTTTTTTGCATTAAAAAACGGAAAACAGGTTTCTGACATAAAAGTCCGCATAAAGCGTAATAATGGAAGCTTTATCTGGTGCGTTTTTTCTGCAGTTCCCGTTTCTACAGGTAAAAAGAGTAAAGTGTATGGCAAGGCCATCGGCTTCTTGGAAAATATTGACGAGCAAGAAAAAGAAGCCGCTCTGTTGCGGAGTAAATCCGAGCTTGATTCGCTTACAAAAATCTACAATAAAGGCACGACGGAAGAAAAAATCGAAGCCGTTATCAGAAACTCTTCCCCGGCCAGCAATCGCCATACCCTTGTAATTATCGACATGGATAACTTTAAAATGCTAAACGATACCTTCGGTCACCAGTACGGTGATGAAGTGTTGAAAGAATTGGCGGAATATTTGAAAAACACCTTCCGCCATGACGATATTCTGGGAAGAATCGGCGGAGATGAGTTTTTTGTGTTTGTGCGAGATGCCTATACTTCCGACCTTATCTCCACCAAGTGCGATAATATTCTGGAGCATTTTGCAAAAACCTATGAAAAAAATGGAAAATCTGTAAGTATATCCATCAGTATGGGGATAGCTATTTATTCCAAACACGGCACAAAGTTTGAAGAGCTTTATAGAAATGCCGACTTGGCTTTGTACAAAGCGAAAAAGCAAGGAAAAAATAAATATTGTTTCTATGACGGAGAAACAGATATAGATTATGTTTCCAAAAGAACTACCATCGACAGCATGAAGAACAGTATCGAAGATATTGATAAGATTTGAAGTTTAGGAATATAAAAATTAAAAAATAAATTAAAGAAAATTCTTGACAAGGAATTTAGTTTGTGCTTAAATGAACAAAATTCAAAAGAGGAAATATATTATTATGCAACGTCAATCATGGCAAAACGTATCTTATTTTAGAAGCCAATTTTTTGGTTTCTTCTTCTATTTTAAGATCGGTGCCGTGGTAAATAGGGCGTTTGTATAGGTATATACAATTATAAACGTGAAAGAACCACAGCACCTAATAAGGCTGTGGTTCTTTTTTTTTGCAGCCTTTATATGTGGTTTGAAAACAACAAGGAGTTATCTCATGACCGGCAAGAACATCAGATTGGAACGAATTTTTGACAGAACAACCAAACGTAGCATCATTGTCCCCATGGATCACGGTGTATCGGTCGGCCCTATCAGCGGCATTGAAAATATGTTGACAGCCGTAGCAGACATTTCCGAGGGCGGAGCCGATGCGGTGCTTATGCATAAAGGCATTGTGCGTTGTTGCCATCGTGGTTCCGGCAAAGATTTGGGCTTGATTGTTCACTTGAGCGCTTCCACTGATTTATCCCCTTATGCGAACAGCAAAGTTCTTGTGGGTAAAGTAGAAGAAGGTATTCGTATCGGTGCCGATGCGGTTTCCATCCATGTCAATATCGGTGATCCTCGTGAAAGCGAAATGCTTGAGCAGTTCGGTCGTGTTTCTGAATCTTGTGTAAAATGGGGTATGCCACTTCTTGCCATGATGTACGCCAGAGGGCCAAAAATTGAAAACAGTTACGATCCTAAATTGGTTGCCCATTGCGCCCGTGTGGCGGTTGAGCTTGGCGCCGATGTTGTAAAGGTTGCCTATACCGGTGATATGGATAGCTTTGCCACCGTGGTGGAAGGTTGTTGCGTGCCTGTTGTTATTGCGGGCGGTGAAAAAATGGATTCCACAAGAGAATTTTTGCAAGTAGTCCACGACTCCTTAAAAGCAGGGGGATCCGGACTTTCTGTAGGCAGAAACGTTTTCCAACATCCCAAAAGAAAACTTTTGCTCTCAGCCCTTCGCGGAATTGTACATCAAGATATGTCCGTTGCGGAAG
>CAYJHY010000134.1:0-5598 GCA_964369875.1 uncultured Mailhella sp. | reverse complement strand
AAATCTTGTATACAATCAGTCACAACATTGCAACAACCTTGGAAATGCAATGTGCTTGCCAACCCAACGATGTGGTGACAAAGCTTGAAAAAGACGGTTTTTCGCTTTTTCTTGTCTATGTAGAAAGTAAAAATCAGCTAATTTTCTTAACAGAAATCGGTGTTGTGCCTTCTCATGAGAAAAATGTATTCTATGAAGAAGTTCTCATCTGGAACGGTGAATGTATGCATAACAAAGGTTTTAGTTATGCGTTGGACAAAGAACAAGAGCTCGTTACATTTCAAGCATGCATTGAAATGCAACATCAGACAGAACAAAATGTATATGCCATTTTTGAGGCCTATATGGCTGAGCTAGATAACGCTTTGGACAAACTTCATCAGCTTACTCTTCGGTTGGCGTAAAATAAGGGGGCATTATGTTAGATAATTATAATGAAATTATAAAAAAATTTTGTATCGAAAACAATATCAAGCCTGAGATTGATGAGCAGGCACGACAGTTTACGTTTAAATATTTTTCAACACACGTAAACATTCAATACCTTGAGCGTTTACAGGCTATACGTTGCCAATTGCCCTGTGGCCCTAAAATAGCGCAAGGAAACATGTTTAGCGCAAGTATTTATGAATATTGGCTTTCCAAAAGCTATGCTTATAAAGACGATGTTATCTTTGGTCTCAAGGGCGAATTTGTGTATATGCAAAAACAAGTCCCCTTGCAAGGTCTTGATGAAAGCTCTCTTGCAACGCATCTTTCCGAGTTATATCTTTTTATGCTTGGCGAATATAAGCTCTTTGTGGATTTCGTCGTTGGCTTGGCAGAACAATCTTCTTCCACAGAAAAAGAAGCAAGCATGCAAGATATTATGATGCAAAATATGTTACGAGTGTAACCGTTCTGTCCAAAAATGTTGGAGATAAACTATGGTAGTTGATTTAAATGTTCAAAACCTATCGTTTAATACGCAGTCTAGTTCCTACAGCAGTGCCCAGTCAAGTGCGCAAGCAAGCGGAACACTTATGGGGCATAATGTAAGCATGGTAAACGATCCCATGTCGTTGCTTGCCAATTGTGCGGAAGAATTGACCTTTGCCGTAGACACGACCGATGAGTTTGAATTGGAAGAACGCAAAGAAAAAGAAAGTATCGATCTAAAAGATTCTGAACTGATTAAACGTTATCAAGAAATTTTGCAAAGCGGTGACAAAGCGCAAAAATTTGATGATATGAAAAATGCCATTAAGCTTCTTAAAGGCATGCAAAATGCTCAAACCTTATTACAGCTTGCACGAGATTTGGCCGAAAATTCAGGTGAGGCCTATGCCCTGTTGCAAGAAAGCTATGAAAGCTTTAAAAAAGATAATGCTTCCCCCGCTCTTCTCCAAAGCATTGAAGAAGCTATCA
Organism: uncultured Mailhella sp.; assembly: GCA_964369875.1. GTDB lineage: Bacteria > Desulfobacterota > Desulfovibrionia > Desulfovibrionales > Desulfovibrionaceae > Taurinivorans. The sequence goes on along the minus strand of CAYJHY010000134.1, from coordinate 4,191 downwards.
ATACCCTTGAGTTGCACGAAAAAGGAAAGATTGTCACCGATATACAAGTAGAGCTCACAAGACAAGAAGATGCCTGTTTTGCCCATATCGGTGACGGTGCGGATTTGTACACAAGAAGTGTCAGCGAGTTCACATCCTTGCAAGAAGTCTACACCTATATTCGTGATAAGCATAAAGACGATTTGGACACCGCCCTTGATTTTTTATATAAACTGCTCGGTAACGACTTGGCGTCGGACGTTTGCAGTATGGAAAAATCCAAGCTTGAAAGTGTCAGCACAAGCCTTGGTGAGCTTCGTTCTTTCCAAAGCGCTCATGCCCTTTGTGATAAATTTGTGGATAGGCTGGCTTCCGTGCATTCCATAGAAAGCTTCCCCCATGACGGCTTTACAACTCTTGGAGAAATCCTAAACATTAAAAAAGAAACCTATATATCTTCCTCCAGTATAGAAAGGCTTATGCGTGCCGCAAAGCCTGCCAATCCCGAAGAAGAAGTGATGTTTTTACAAGAACTGCAAACCACTGTGCGCCATTTTTCGGCTACCCTCTTTGACAGCGATCAGGAAAGGGTGAAGTTTACGGAAGCTGTTCAAACTGCCGTGGATGAAGCGGTTAACCGAGAAGATGAATGGCTTCTCAGCTTTGAGTAAAAGGAAGTAATTATGCTAGAGAACGCTATTCAAGATTTTGCCCGTAGAATGAACATGCCAAGCTTTGCCCTGAATCATAATGGCCTTGCTTCCTTGCTGGTTGGGGAAAACATGTCGTTTAACTTGGAAAAAACAGACGAAGAACTTATCCTTTACTTAACTGTGCCCGCCCTTAGTTACGACAACGCAGCGGCGGCCAGATGCCTTGAACTTTGCCATTATAAATATAATTACCCTTATACCCTTTTTAGTGGATTTTTTAGGGATACTCATGTACTATTACTTCGCTTCAAACATAACGAAGTAACCGCGGCAGTTTTAGAAAACGCCTTTCATTTTTTAATGGATATGCCCGCAAAACTGGAGGCATAAAATGAGTAAAATTGACTTGTTCAATCACTCCATGGGGATACAAGACTTTCTTATTCCCCACAGTCAAAACCATATTCCCACCGCGAAACCCTTGGCTTCCACAGGAAACGCCGAAATAAACATGGTGGAGCGTTTTAACGCCCATGACATTAAAGCTTTTGCGGAAAGATTTCTCAGTCCCGAAGTGGGGGATGGTGAAGCCTTACGTCCCGATATTTTTAACCGCGTGATTAAAAATTTTGCGGAAAAATACCAAGGGGAAAACGATCCCGACGTGCAAGTTTTTTTAAACGATATATTAAAACCCATGATAGCCAACAAAGAGTTATTACAAGCTTACAGTAATTTGATGCTTGGTGGTTAAGGCGGTTCTATGCAAGAATTGACACGGGAAGAATTTCAAAGTCTCTCTTCTTTTGGCTATATGCTTTTGCGCATGGGCAAGAACGATGAGGCAGAAAAAACCTATAAAGCGCTTTTGTCTTTAACAAGCAACGCCAAAGATAAACACTGGCTTTGTAAAAATTTAGCCTTCATTTATTTACGGAAAAAAGAATACGCCCTTGCCCTTGATTTTTTACGCAGAGCCATAGGTGACGGAGCGGTCAAAAGTGAAAATGCGTTTTTATACCTTTTACGGGCTGAGGCTTTGTGGCATATGTCACGTTTTGCCGAAGCGGAAAACTCCCTTAAGCAATATTATAACCTCGTATCGTGAAGCCTATGAATATAGCACTTAAAGCAAAACAAATCGTTTCGGCCTCCGCAAGGCATAGCGATCTTGCCCTCGTGGGTCTTGTTGTCATGGTTATCGCCCTGATGATTTTACCCCTTCCGACCCCCGTTGTGGACACCCTTATCGGTGTGAACATGGCTCTTTCGTTTCTTATGTTGATGATGAGCATGTATGTGAAAACGGCGCTTGATTTCTCCGCCTATCCCACCATGCTTTTATTCACCACGCTTTTTAGGGTCGGACTCAATATCACCACCACCAGACTCATTCTTTTGCAAGCGGACGCAGGGGAAATTATTTATACTTTCGGTGAATTTGCCCTTGGTGGCAACTTTGTTGTGGGTGCGGTGGTCTTCCTTATTTTAACCATTGTACAATTTATGGTTATTTCCAAAGGTGCGGAACGGGTTGCCGAGGTTGGCGCACGTTTTACCCTTGACGCCATGCCCGGTAAACAAATGTCCATCGATGCGGACATGCGTGCAGGGGTTATCGATATGGAAGAAGCCCAAAGTCGTCGTGAAAAAGTTGCCCAAGAAAGCAAGATGTATGGTGCCATGGATGGTGCCATGAAGTTTGTTAAAGGGGACAGCATCGCAGGGATGATTATTGCCGTGGTCAATATCGTCGGCGGTACGGTTATCGGTATCACCCAAAACGGTATGACCGCAGGGGAAGCTTTGCAATTATACGGTATTCTAACCATCGGTGACGGTCTTGTTTCACAAATACCTTCCCTTGTTATCGCCATTTCCGCAGGTATTTTGATCACCCGTTCGGGTGACAGTGACGAAGACGTGGGCGGTCAAGTGGGCGGTCAGTTCTTTGCTCAACCAAAGGCCATAAAAATGGCAGGCGGGCTTGTATTCCTCTTTGCCCTTGTTCCCGGTTTTCCAAAAGTACAATTGTTTTCGGTGGCCTTCATCTTAATCGGTTTTGGTTTTGTGCTCGAAAAGCTTGCCAAAACCCCCGAAGAGCGTGACGTACAAGTGGATTTAAAAACCGTGATGTCGCCTACCGTACAAAATAAAAAAGCCGCACGTTCCGCCACTCCCCAAGAAGAGTTTTTGCCCACTGTGCCAATTATTTTGGATGTTTCCGACGCCCTCAGCACCAGTCTAAACTACAATAATCTTAACGATGAACTCGCAAACCTCAGGCGTGTGCTTTATTTTGATTTGGGTGTGCCGTTTCCGGGGATTAACCTACGGGTTACAGACAACCCCGGTCTTAACTATATGCTTTTTATCAACGAAGTTCCCATGTCGGGCGGTAAGCTTGAAAGAAATCATCTTATCGTGAACGAAAGCCTCGATAACCTCAAAATGCTTGGGGTAAACGCCCACGCCACCGAAGATTTTTTACCCGACTTAAAAAGTATTTGGGTTCCCCAAGAAAACAGGCTCTTACTCGAAAAAGCAGGGCTCACCTGTATGGATCATTCCAGAATTTTGGCCTATCATCTTTCCCTTGTGCTTTCTCGTCACGCTTCTCTCTTTCTCGGTATGCAAGAAACAAAGTATCTACTCGATAAAATGGAAGTCCAAGCCCCCGATCTCGTGCGTGAAGCCACCAGACTGCTCCCCGTGCAAAAAATGGCAGAAATCTTTCAACGTTTGGTGCAAGAGCAAGTTTCCATCAGGGATTTACGCACCATATTGGAAGCCTTAATCGAATGGGCGCAAAAAGAAAAAGATTCCGTTATGCTCACAGAATACGTGCGCTCTGCCCTAAAAAGGCAAATCTCCTACGCCCACTCCAAAGGGCAAAACATGCTCCCCGCCTTTTTGCTCGATCCCAACTTGGAAGAAACCATACGAAAGGCCATACGCCAAACTTCTGCCGGTGCCTTCCTTGCCCTCGATAACGAAATCACCAAAGCCTTTCTCAAAGCCCTTTCCGATGCCGCAGGCGATTATGAGAAACACGCCCAAAAACCCGTGGTTATGGCCAGCATGGACATAAGAAGATATGTGCGCCGTCTTATCGAGGCGGAACACTACAATCTGGCCGTGCTTTCCTATCAAGAACTCAGTTCGGAAATCACCGTGCAGCCCCTTTCACGCATAAGGATTTAATATGGATGGTTCTATCGAACTTGCCGTACGCGCGCTCTATCTTGTGCTTATGCTCTCCATGCCACCCATCATCGTGGCGTCCGTCATAGGCCTTGTGGTCAGCCTTATTCAAGCGGTCACCCAATTACAAGAACAGACTCTGACCTTCGGCATAAAACTCATCGCCGTAGCCATCACCCTCTTTATGATGGGAGGCTGGATAGGCGGTGAACTCCTACGATATGGCAACGATATTTTCGATCGTTTCTATTTGTTGTAGGTGGAATTTTTGTTTTTATTGGGAGGTTTGTTTATTGGGAGGGGGAAAACCTTTTTTGTGGACAAAAAAGCGTTTTCCCCCTCCCAAACCCTCCCC
>CAYJHY010000133.1:0-5618 GCA_964369875.1 uncultured Mailhella sp. | reverse complement strand
GAACCTATTTTTTTCAAAAAATAGGTTCTCCCTCCCCCAACAAAATCTCCCAAATAAAACCTACACTCTAAAACTCAGGACAAGGTTCTTCGACTTCGTCGTTGCAAGCCCCGACGACATTTCCGAGAAGATCGTCTACTACATTGAGGCCGTCTTCATTGGTTTTTATGTTGAGGCCGTTGTTGCTGTCGTAGGTAATTTTTATTTCCTGTGTTCTTTGAGGATTGAGATGTGATGGAAGACCGTGGTACTGCACAAGAGGTAAACTTCCTTTGCCGGCACGCATCACATGGGCGGCGTTTTTCCAGAGGGAAAATTGTATGCTCCAGTGTTCGAAATTGAAAACATCAAAAATATCGGCTTTGGGTTTTTCTTGTTGGTATTGCGCATAGGCTTGCTTGAAGCTGACGCCTTTCGCCATTTCTCCTTGTAAGTATTTTACGGCGAAAGCGTCTTCATCGCCTTCTTGTACGGGAAACCACGCTACCCCGTCTTTCTCGCCTTGTGCCATGAGTAGCTCATTGCAAGCAGGACATGAAAAGGAAAAATATACATGAACATCATCTTCATAACTTCCTGCTACAGGCCAAGGATTTGTTTGTGCCATCAGTATATTTCCCAAAACCATAAGAAAAGCAACTATCCAAGGAAGTAATAATTTTGGTTTGGGTAACTCAAAAGGAAGGCTTTTATTTCTGTTATCGATGTAAAAGGCTAAATGTATAAGGGCAATACATGAGCCGATAACCAAACAATTACTGCATGGCATGCTAAAAATCATAACGATAATAAGGCCTGTGTCCAAGATAACACCGATACCGCTAAAAAGTTTTCCTAGGGAAACTTTACCGAAAAGGGCAAGACACAGGGTTACGGTACAAAAAGCAATCCCAAGCCACCAAAGAGAGATACCAAAGAGGGTAAAATCCACAAATACTTCACATCCACTGGGAAGAACGCAAAACTCATGGGAAAAATCAAAAACATTCCATGCGGAAAAAAGAAGTCCCACAAGGCTTATAAAAAATGATAGGGGTAAAAAATTATGTTTAATGGGGTTCATGTATATCCTTTATTCTTGTTATCGTCTGTTAGAACGGTCGAGAACACGACACTGTATCGCTTCTGCCAAGTGTTTTTTTTGGATCGTTTCTGCTTGCTCGATATCGGCAATGGTTCGGGCTATGCGTAAAATTCTGGTAAAGGAACGCGCGGATAGACTGAGATTTTCAACAGTTTTCCCTAAAAATGCATGTTCACTCTGCCCAAGAGCACAAAACTTTTCAAGACTTGCCCCTGAAAGCTCTGCATTGGTTCGTATAGGTAAATCCTTATAACGTTCCTCTTGAATTTTCCTTGCTAAAAGCACAGCATCTCGCATTTGTGCCGAACTTTTAGATGGAGCATCACCCCGAAAATCTTCGTAGGGAACAGAAGGAACTTCGATATGTAAGTCAATTCTGTCAAGAAGGGGCCCCGAAAGTTTTGCTTGGTAGCGAGCAAGAGAGTTTTGCGAGCAAGAACAAGATCGTTTAGGGTCGCCATAATAACCACAAGGACAAGGATTCATGGCCGCCACAAGCATGCAAGATGCGGGATAATTGATGGTCTGAGCTGAACGGGCAATGGTTACGGAACCATCCTCCAGAGGCTGGCGTAGAACTTCAAGGGCGGAACGATTAAATTCAGGAAGTTCATCTAAAAACAAAACTCCGCGGTGGGCAAGGCTGACTTCTCCGGGCTTTGGAAAAGAACCGCCCCCGATGAGAGCAATTTCTGAAACCGTGTGATGGGGATCTCGAAACGGTCTTTCCGTTATTAAACCACTTTCTTCGAGCTTGTTGGAAACACTATAAATAGTGGTGACTTCTAGAGCCTCTTCAAAGGCAAGGGGGGGCAAAACACTGGGGATGCGCTTGGCAAGCATGGTTTTTCCGCTCCCGGGAGAACCGATAAATAAAAGATTGTGTCCGCCTGCCGCTGCAATTTCAATGGCTCTTTTGGCTTGCTCTTGTCCTTTTACTTCGGAAAAATCTTGCGGAAAAATATTGGCTTGACTTTTAGGCGTAAAGACGTGGGGGGTAAATTCTTTTTGTTCGCAAACAAAAGCCACCGCATCCGTCAGATGTTTGAACCCATAAACGGTCAGTCCTTCCACAATGGAAGCCTCGGCGGCATTTTCTTCCGCTACTATCATAGCTTGCATCCCTAAAGAGCGCGCCAAAAGAGCAAGGGGTAAAATCCCCGAAACAGGGCGTAAGTTACCATTTAGAGAAAGCTCTGCGGCAAACATCAAGCTATCAATGGGTCTTGTCGGACGTATGACTTCTGAGGCGACTAAAAGCCCCATGGCTAAAGGCAAATCATAGGCAGACCCACCCTTTTTTCTGTCGGCAGGGGCTAAATTTATTGTGATTCGAGCACACGGTAGCTTAAATAAAGATGTACGGATAGCAGCAAAAACTCTTTCTTTGGCTTCTCTGACTGCTCCTTCCGCAAGTCCGACCATTACAAAGGAGGGCATGGCGGACTTGGTAAAATCCACCTCAAGCTCAACGGTATAAGCCGTTATTCCTTGTAATGCACCGGAAAACAAGCGTGTAAGCATTGAAAATCCCCTTAGAAATTAAGTCCCATAAGTTCCACACTGACTTGCACGCGCTCTTCTGTGGCGTCCATTAAATATTCCGCATTAATACGCACACATTGATGTAAAAAGGAAAGTCCCACACTTCTTTCGTAGATATCACCGTCGAAAAGATCACGGGTTTCCATAGCGCTTAATCGAAAACGTGACGAAAGATTAAGGTTTATTCTATTGGTTATAACATTGATATCACCGGAAGGGATAATATCATTAATATTTTCATAATTCACAAAGTTACGATAGTTATAGTTTTGGTGGCGCCAGCTATAGGAGGAAGAAAAGGAGCCAAAACGAGAGTGGTGTAAACTAAAACCTGTATCGGAACGGCTTACTTTATTATCATATAAGGAATAGTAAGTATCACTGTTAAGGTGTAGCCAGTTAAGGGGCTGTGAGCTGAGACGTAAGTGAACGTCGTGCATGGGACGATTTTCATACTTATCCGTATGTCTACGACGGTTTTCCTCACGAAAATCGTAGCCCCAGTAAAGTTGTGCTCTCAATAAATCATGGTAGGAAGTTTTAAGTTCAAAATCTTCCCCTTTGCGTGCCACAGAATCTTTTCTGAAAGTAAAACGGTTATCAAGAGTTAAGGTTAAATCATTTTTACCCTGTATTCTGTCTTCCAAAATATAAAAAGGGTTATTTTCTTGATTGACATCATCAATCCAAGTGTACTCCAGTCGAGGTTGGAAGGTATGGCGCATGCCATTATATTGGGATTCCCCAATATTTTCTTCAACCGCCTCCAAAGACTTTGGCCAATCCCAAGTTCGAGAAGCTTGACTGTAAAGATTGAAACCAAATTCAGGAAGTACTCGTCCGGAACCGGTTTGCTTTTCCCTTGCGGTACTGCCACTAAGAGGCGAGTTTTGGCTTTCGGAAGTATTACTGTAAATAGTTGCGCGGGCACCCGCGTTTACTTCTAAGGTAGCGTATTTCAAATCAAAGGGGACGTGCAACTCAGGATAAATTTCTGTCCGCATACCACTGGTGCCTTCACGACGATACATATAGCCTGTTTGTAAAGAAGCGTTCACTTCCAAGGGAATATTCTGTAAAAGTTTTCCCCTGTTCCAAAAAGCATACACTTCGGGCAAACGTTGTACCGTGTCATCATCACTTATGGATTTATTACCATTATTATAACTTGGATCCTGTTCATAACGAAAGCCTGCGGCAATACTGAAAAGCTCCCAGTCTCTATAGATATAACCTTGCGATATACGGTTTTCGTCTATCTCTGCAAAGTCACGCCCAAACATATTGAAAGTGTAATCCCGCGAAGCATCATAGCCTGTCATGCGGTTTTTATATTCATGCAAAAAGTTTTGGTCTGACACCAAGTCAATATTATATTTATATTTCCACTCACTTTCCAAAATATCGCCGTCGGCCATGCCTCTTAACCAAAAACGAAACCTGTTGTCTCGAATCAAACCATCACTTGAATTGATAGGATCGACACTGTCATGTAAAACAAGCTGTTGATCGTACAACACATCGAGTGCCATCCACATTTTTTGATTTTCTTTGGTATGGGAACGATATTCAATGGAAGGCATAAAACCGCGTTCAGTCAAGATTGTTGCGTAAACAGTCAAGTCTCGGCTTTGATCGATGACATGAAAATACGGTTGCGTATAATACACACCGTGCTCAGAGCTGATACCGTATTCAGGAAGAAGAAAGCCACTTTGGCGAGTTGTTTTTGTAGGAACTACAAGATAAGGAGAATAAATAAGTTTTTGGCTTTTGACATTGAATACGGGATGCGTGAGATGCGCATAACTATCGGATTCCACAATAGCTTCCACTGCGCTCACCGACCACAAAGGAGAATCTCCGTCACAGGCGGTTACAACCGCTTCTTGTAGGTGGTACACATCCCCTTCTGTTTTATAAAGCTCTTTACTGGAAAAATACATATGGGGGCCTGCCATAAAAATCTTGGCGTCACGCACCCAGCCCGAAGTGTTTTTTAAATCAAATTCTGCTTCACTGGCTTGCAACTCGTCCACTCCAAGCTTTGCAAACACATTTCCTTGCAACAAAACCCATTCGGTATTGGTATACAATCGTGCAAAATCAGCTTTTAAATAATCATTTTCCCGTACAAGTAAAACGTTTCCGCGTCCTTCAAGCACAAGTCCGTCGTTGATACTGACAAGTTCATCGGCAAAAATACGCCACGGCTCACCACTATCGGTCTCCAGACTGTTGCCGCTCTGCCCGATGCTCGTAGGAAACAGATTCGCACGCGCTTCGCAAACAGACATCAGGAAAAAAAACAGGCTAACACAAAAAAACAAACAAAAACCATAGCTTTGTTTTTTGCTTCTTTGTTCAAAGTCATACTTTTTGTAAGAACCACAGCCAATCATTTGCTTCAGTATTTTTTTCATCAAGACGTCTGCCCAACCGTTTTACATATCCGATAACGGATATAATTTATTGAATTACTACATATTATACAAAATAAACACAAAAACTACGCACCAAAAAACACCTATTGAGAAACATTGTCTAAAATCAAACAGCTATAGGTGAAAACTATTAACATTAAATAGCATGATTATCCATTAAATAAAAGTTTCTTTTTTATTATTTTTTTAATCAATAAATTCAGTATATTAAACAATGTCGTTACCTTGTTTGATTTTTACGGAAAAATATGCTTTATTCTTATCACAATGACAGCCTTTAGATTTCAGGCAAGAACTTAGCTTTGACGACTTGGCGTACCGACAAGAATGCCCCCCATACAACCACCGCCAACCTAAGAAAAAACAACCTCCACGGCGAATGAAATATTTCTAAAAAAACGTACTTATAAAAAAAATATACATTCCTTAAAAAAAATTACATTCATACGCCTTTTAACTCTTGCCAAAAATACATTTTCTCGCTAAAATACCAGTTCAATTTGGGCGGATTTTTGTTTTGCGCCCATCTATTTACTACCTTAGCG
>CAYJHY010000132.1:0-5698 GCA_964369875.1 uncultured Mailhella sp. | reverse complement strand
GGTCAATCCCTTATGCCTATCTTGGAACTGATGTGCGAATGGGGCGAGAAAAATAAAGATGATCGCTTTGAGCTTATCAACCCTCAATGTGTTTAAATAGTGTCGTTCATGCTTTTTCTGATACAAAGAAGCAAAAAAGCCCTTTTAGTGTCAACAAAAAACAATTTTTGCATTGACTTTTCTGCAATATTTTGCTCTAATCACAAAATTGATTCGATGGTAAAAACAAGTTCGAATATTAATGCTGACTGTGGCATATGATTAATTGAAGTACCAATAAAGCCTTTGACAAATACGCACACCATATAACATTCGATGCAGTTATAAATTCCGGAAAATTTTTCAAGCCCAGAGCAAAGCAAGGGTTGAAGGATTGATTGTATATGCGATTTAAAGACATAAATATGAGCAGAATATCCATTATTATTGTGACTCTTGTTTGTTTGGCGGTTACCGTCCTAATCGGTCGTTATGTTATGACAGTTGAGAAAGAAATTCTGGAAGTCACCTGCGTAAAATTAAAAAGTTTGGGCGTACAAGTTGCCACCGAAATAGAGCGTAGTATAGAAGAAAGCGAGGACGACTTGTCCCTTCTTGCCCAATATGTGGGAAAGGCTGATATAAATCTTGAAAATGCGGTAGATATTTTACAAAAACAATCTCAAGTAGAAGAATTTTCCTGTATTTACTATGTTGATTTAAAAGGAAACGGAATTTCAACCGATGGAAGCAAAAGTAATTTTGCTCAAAACACAACCTTTCTTCACTCCTTGGACAGAGATTTTGTTATTTCCATGCCTCACCTCTCCACAAAAACCGATGAACTCATTTTTGATGTTGCCGTTCCCGTACTCAAAAATGATGTTATGACGGGTGTTTTACTCAGTGAAGTCCCTATTAGCGACTTACATGAAATTATGGATATAAAAGCCAAAGACGGTTTAATCTTTATAATGGATCGCAAGCTTAATATTCTTTTCACCCTCGCACTGGGAGAACACAAAGCAAACCCCATTTTTGCCGACAATGTCAACACACTGCTTGGTAAAGAAGATATGCACCTTATGCTACAGGATGCACTTGATGGAAAAAGAGGAGTTATCACCTATCGCGCAAATTACGATTCCAAGGAAGTTGAAAAAATACTTACTTATGAACCCATGGAGGGCACAGATTGGGTTTTGGTGATAGCCATTGAAGAAAGCTCCATCAATATTGATTTGAAATCGGCTATGAAGCAAATTACCAATGTTAGCATTGTTATTTTCTTTATTATGATTTTCTTTATTGTTTATATTTGGATTTACAGGATTTGTTCTCTTCGATCTCTTGAAAAAACTGCTTACTACGACCCCCTTACAAACCTTCCGAACATGACAAAACTTAAAAAAAGTATGTCTGAAATATTGAAGGCAAATAAGGAAACAAAGTATACCGTCATTAAAATAGATGTAGAAAACTTTAAAGCTATCAATGAAATGTTTGGCTTTGAGGTAGGCAATAAGGTTTTGAAATTGTTTAAAACCATTCGTGACTCCGTCGATGAACCAACCTTATCTATTTATAGAACAGGCATTGATGAGTTTATGTTGTTCTCAAGCAACGGCTTTTTGGACGACATGGAAGAACGTACGGGGCATTATGAATCGTTCTATAAAAAGTATATACCCGAACTTGGCAGTTATATCATATCGTTCAAATATGGCAGATACCATATCCCTCTCGGTGATACCAATGTCGACGAAATTATCAATAAAGTAAATTTAGCCCATCGAATTGCCAAAGAACACAAAGAAATCATCATCTACGATTATAACGAAAGCTATACAAAGAAAATTCTTGAAGAAGCAACCCTCACCAGTAAAATGACGAATGCTTTGCACAATCAAGAATTTAAAGTCTATTTTCAACCAAAGTTCAGCCTGAAAAATGATTCGCTTGTGGGTGTCGAGGCTTTGGTGAGATGGCAAGAAGCCGATGGAACAATGATTTACCCAAATGCCTTTATTCCTTTATTTGAGAAAAATGGATTTATTGTCGAGCTTGATAAATATGTTTTGGAACAGGTTTGTCTTACTCTCAGAAAATGGATTGATAAGAAAATAAGGCCCATCCCTGTTTCTGTGAATTGTTCGCGTAACGATTTACGCCATACCGACATAGTTGAAACCATTACACGTATTGTCGATAAGCACAACATACCACATGAATATATTGAAATAGAATTGACAGAAACAGCGACCATTGAAAACGAAGAAATTATCGAAAAGCTTTTCGAAGATTTACGAAATCATAAGTTTAAAATCTCTATCGACGACTTTGGCGCGGGGTATTCCTCCCTCGGTCTTTTGAAAAACTTGAAAGTCGATACTCTCAAAATGGATCGGAGCTTTTTCACAGGCGAAAGCGATTCACAACGAAGTGAATATGTGGTGGATGGTTTTATAAAACTGGCTCACAATTTAGGCATGTATGTTGTGGCCGAAGGCATTGAAACAGAAAGTCAGCTCAATACGCTCAAAGGTATCAACTGTGATGCTGTGCAAGGCTATGTTTACGCAAAACCCATGCCGATTTCTGAGTTTGAAGAAAAATATAAATATCAGATGCAATAGCACATGAATCTAATTTGAGGGGTTTACCCCCTCAAACACCCCACCAAAGGGAATGATTTCCCCCAAAAAAGGAAAAATAAAAACTATACAATAAATCATGACCACCCCTTCAAAGAGCGGTCATGTCTATGTTCAATGTTGCTCTACGCAAGCACAGCACTACTTATTTCATTTCGAGAGTAGCGCCAATCTCCAATGATTTTTGATAAATTGCTTTAGCTTCTTTGCTTGGTACGCCTGTCATAATAGTAGCAGGAGTGTTGTTCACCGCATCTTTGCCTTCTTTCAGACGCATACCGCTTATTTCACGCACAAAAGTAATCACCTGTATTTTACCGCCTGTATAGCCGGCTAGCACAATATCGTAACTGTCTTTTTCCGGAAATGGAAATGCTGGGTTTAGTGCTTCAACTTTTTCCTCAACTTTAACCTCGGGCGCTTTGGCCGATTCACTTGGTTTTTGTTCTTCCGAGTTACACGCGCTTACAGAAAAAGCCAGAACTAAAACACCCAATAATGACAAAAATTTCTTACATATTTGCATAAATCCTCCTACTAAGTTTAGTTTAAGCTTAGAAAGAAGCATTCTATTTGTCAATGTGCCTATTTACCCATTTTGAATACATTGTATAAATAACCACTTATAGAAAAGAAGCGTGTTTATGATGATTAGTGCATTTCCGCAGGTATTAGGATATGTTTCAAAGTTAGAGCGTTTTAATAATTGACAATTATTAAAAATGTTCTTTTTGACAATCTTTTCCACAGATTTCACGTGCTTTTCGGTTATGCACGTCTATGTATACTCCCTTCAAAGTAAGTTCATCTTCCCAATATTTGGCTTGATACTGCACAAAAATTTCTAATTTGGCGACATTATTTAGAAATGCTTTAATCTTTATAATGTTCAATAGTAAAATTTTTGTAACCTTTGACTTTATGCATCAAAACATGTTATGTAATGATATGGGTTGAAAAAAAAGTATGAAACTGTTCACAGTATTCAAATAAAAAGGAGATAGTATATAAAATTGTTAAACCACCCGCCTTTAAATTAGAAGGCTCTCTTCGGAGCACGATATACCTTCTGTAAATATTAATGATATCCACCTAAACATTTTGGAGGAAATAATATGAAGCGACTTCTTTTTGTTGTATACATTTTTGTTATGATGTTATGCATGCATTCTTATGCCAGTGCGAGACAAGGGCAAGCTTTACAAGAACCGCAGATTTTACAAAATAGCTTAGAGCTTTATCCACAAGATGCTAATTTATTTATGGCTGAAAATGTTGTTATAGAGCCTGCGAATTCTCCTTTTAATCTTGGCGGTTGGCGTATCGGCGATTATGTTATCTTTCCACTGCATGTTAAAGATGAAGGTTTCTATAATGTTAATCTTGAGTACAGTAAGCAAGCTTATGATGCCTCAACGGCCCCTTTTGCCATAATTGCCGCTACCGCACTGACTGAGCAAAGCCTTGCCGGTGGCTCCAATCTTGTGGTAGAATTACCGATGACAGGTAATAATTGGGCAAACTATACAAGCGGAAATCTTGGAAGTCTTTTTCTGCCCAAAGGAGGGGTTTTTCTTATTTTGGGAGCCATCCCAAGCGAACAAGAGAGGGGGCAATATGTTATGAATATGCGTAAGCTTACCTTAACTCGCCAGCAAGTAGACCTTGGGAAACAAATGAAAAAAAACATAGATGACGCTTTTAAAAAAATAAACTATAACTTCTAAAATGAAAGGATTTTTATGAAAGGTATTAAACAACTTAGCTCTGCCTTCTTAGCTGTAGCTCTGCTACTTTGTACCGGGTGCGCACAAACAAATTCTCATATCCCACAAGAATACGCTCAAAGTTATTTCGAACGTATGAGTAATTTTGTCTCCGGTTTTTCTGAGCTTGGTTTTTTAGAAGTTACAGATAAGTTTAAAAGCGATCCTGAAAGCTATGTACATTTTGCCGTTCGGCATAATTATGTTAATAATTTTTCCGATCGTATAAGCCCTGTAACAGATGAAAGCGGTATGTTGAGCATGGATGTTAAATATGCCCAAGAAAGCTTGAAAGAATATCTTGGCCTTGACGTAAGTACTTGGCCGTCAACAAGCGAGTATACGTTTGAAAATAACAAGTATGTCTTTATGGGGGCTGACGGAGAAATGGTGCTTCATGCCAAGGTAACAACAATTGAAGATAAGCCTGCCGAAGATGCTGTGCTTTTAATCGGATACTTCTATAATGCCGAAGATGAAGAAGATCGTTATGGCACCTTTGAGGCCTTGGTAAAAAAACATGAATGGCAAGAAAAGGATGCGTGGTATATGGTAACCATGACCCATACCCCAGCTGAAGCTCTCGAAGAGGATGAAAAAGTCGAAGAATTCGAAAAACCCGAGGATTTAAATTTATCTAGGGAAGATTGCTTCAGAATTTCCTCCAGAGTAAAACCCGGCACGATAACCATCAAAAAGGCTTTTGAAGCCTACAATGCCTTTTACATCGTTTATTCACAAGGCGGAGACAATGAGTATCAAGAACAAGTGCCTTGGGGTGACAGAGAGCTTTATAATAAGTATGTGGGGCAAACCGTTAAAGTAGAGTACACAGACGCGCAATATTTTGACGAGCACGCGGGAAAATGTATACAGGACAGAGATTTTATTACAATTAATGGTGAAGAGTTTTAAAGGAAGGATGGAAGATCCTGACGTAAGTGAGCCAGAGATTTTTGAAATGTTTTGGGGCATTTTTTACAAAAAAATGCCCCAAACAACTCGCACCCAAAACCATACAATCGACATAAAAAATATAATACGGACTTGTAACGATAAAACAAGGTATCTAATAAAATAGTCTTATATTATGTTTCCAAATTGTTCCGTTTGTATTTATGGATTGCGTCAAACCCCATTTTTGCTCAGGTCATGTACGTGTTATTTGCATGACCTGAGCAAAAAACTTATTTTCCTTACCAAAATTCCAAATTAGTTTAATTGGGAAACACATCTTAGTGCACGTCATTTCAATTTACCATAAACCTATACGTGTGATATAATAAGAAGCATGTTTTG
>CAYJHY010000131.1:0-5811 GCA_964369875.1 uncultured Mailhella sp. | reverse complement strand
CAAAATGTAAAACACAGGGGCGCCCGTGAGGGCAGTAGTCAGGCTCTTTGGTATGCAGCCATTCACCTATAAGCTTGAGGGCATCGGTGGTATTTAGGGCAGTATTTGCTTTAAGGGCGGCCGCGCAGGCATTGCGTATCCAAATATGTTCCAAGTCGGTATTCTTTTCGGATAAAACATCTTTAATAAAGGCCTGTGCAGAGCTTCTGTCAAAATGATGCGGAATACTGTCGATAACACAGCGAAGGGGCGCAAGGCTTAGGCTAAAACCAAGCGTTTGCAACGTTTCAAAACATTCTTGAAGGCGTTCAAATTCGCTTTCATGCAAGTTTATTTCCAAAGGAAGTAAAAGGCTTTGGCTTTGGATAATTCCCGCTTTTATCTTTTCATAAAGAATACGTTCATGCACGGCGTGCTGATCCAGTAAAATAAGGGCGCCGTCCCCTTGTTTGAGCATTAAATAGGTTTTGGCGATTTGCCCGAGATAGACAAGCCCCGCAGGCAAAGAAGCTGATTTACGTTGATTTTCTTCTACGCTGTCTTGTTCCTGATAGTCAGTATCGGTGTTGGCGTAAGGGGTGTTGTTGCTTCTGCTTGGTGAGGTGTCGGGGATGCTGCTTGTATTTTGTATATATTCGGCATCAAATTCAGATCCAAAGCTTTCTGTTTGGTTAAAATCCTTTGAAGGTATAGATTCATCCGTTAAAGCTTGGGGCGGACTATAAGGTTCTTTAAAGGTATTGGATGCGGGTTTGTCTGTTGTGGTAAAATCTTTTGTGTATGAGGTATTTGCAAGGGGAGATGGCGTCGAAACTTCTTTATGCTCCGCATGAAAAGCCTGTTGATCGGCATAAGCACTGCCATCAATTGCTTGCTTTGGCATTTCTTGAGCTTGTGAAGACGTGCTCTGCCAATCCCCACTGTTTGGGCTTTCCTCTTCAGGCTTTTGTTTAGCAAAGCTTAGGGCTTGTTCTTTGTCAAGCTCTCCCCAAAAGCCTTGGGGTTTTGCCTTATAGAGGTCGCCAAATTGTGCCTGTTGGAATCCGTCAATTTCTTGGTTGGAGCGAATTTCTTGAGTTTGATTGAGCTGTTTTGCGCTGAAAAATTTATTGTTATCTTCCAGAGCCAGATTAATCGCTCGATAAACGGCGGAAAAAATCTCTTGCTCATCACGAAAACGCACTTCACTTTTGGCGGGGTGTACATTTACGTCCAGTTCACAAGCAGGCAAATCAAGACAAAGCACACATTGGGGGTAATCCTTGGTGGTGAGTTTTCCTTGAAAGGCTTGACGCACGGCACGCATGAGAATTTTATCGGTAACAGCACGCCCGTTCACATAAAAAAGCATGCGATCCGCCCGAGGCTGATGGGAACGAGGGTGAGAGACAAAACCGCTGACAGAAATGTCACGCATTTTCAATTTGACGGGCAAGAGTGCTTCCACCACGGCAGGTGCCCAAATATGACCGAGCCTTTGCAGTAAATCTTCATGCTTTTTAAAAGAGTGCACAAGGCGTGTACCGGCATAAAAAGATAAATCAGTATTTTGTGCAACGAGAGCCAGACGCAAAAAAAGTTCCGTGGCTTTTTTAAGTTCCGTGGCAGGTGTTTTTAAAAATTTCAATCGAGCCGGAATATTAAAAAACAGATCTCGCACTTCAATGAGTGTGCCTTGCTTTAAACTTGCGGGACGTGTGCCTTGGATTTTGGCAAATTCAATATTGAGTTCTGTGGCTTCGCTTTGTTCGTCACGGGTTTTGGAAATAATTTTGAATTTGGAAACAGAAGCAATACTGGGCAGAGCTTCTCCACGAAATCCATAGGAGGAAATTTGTGAAAGTCCGGAAATATCATGAAGCTTACTGGTGGCATGCCTTGTGACAGCCAGTTCCAAGTCGTCGGAAGCAATCCCTACACCGTTGTCACGCACACGAATAAGGCTTTGTCCACCGTCTTCCACGGTAATTTCCACTTCGGTGGCTTCGGCATCCAGAGCATTTTCCAGTAACTCTTTAACCACACTGGCAGGGCGTTCCACCACCTCGCCGGCGGCGATCTGGTTGGTTAACTCTTCGGGTAAAAGTTTAATGCTGTGGGTTTTCATGCTTTTCCTTCTTTTCCTTTGTTCACTTCTTCGTTCAAATCTTCTGGTAATATTGTTGGGATTAAAAAGACGAAGCCCAAAGTGTTGGCTTACTTTTTGCCCAATGCGTGTAAATATTTATCTGCAAGTAAAGTATAATCGTGCTTTTGCAACATGTTTTTTCCTGTTTTTATAAGGCGTGCGCGTAAGCTTGCGTCTTGCAGAACTTGAAGCATACTTTCAGCCAAAACATCAGCCGATTCTTTTGGGTAAATAAGCGCCGACTGGTCGCCCTGTCCCGACAATAAAATACGAGTATGAGCCGGCAAGTCCGATGCCAAAATAGGAAGCCTGTACTTCCAAGCTCTGATGATGCTTTGGAAAGAACCTTCCTTGTCAGTGGATAGGCAAAGGAGGGCGTGGGAGCTTTCATAAAGCATAAGGGGGTCGAAACCACCGAGAATCGCAAGCTTATCTTCCACTCCAAGCTCAGTGGCCTTTTGGATGATTTTTTCAAACAAAGATCCCTGTCCGCATATGCGCACTTCAAATTCCGGTATGTTTTCGGCTTGTTGTTTTTTTTCGTCTACCGATTGTTTTAATTGCTGTAACGCCTCTAAAAGTACATCAAAACCGAACTCTTGCTCCAAGTCGTTATGCATTAAAAAAACAAAACGTGCTTTGGGCGAGGTTTTTTGAACTTGCAAAATATTTTCCGCTCCACTCGTCAAAACACTGCTTTCTTGTTCGGCAGAGATGGAAAAGGGCAGATAATGCACAGAGCTTCTTTTTCTGAGGTTTTGTAAGTACTGAGACAGAGCAGGAGAAGAAACAAAAAGATGTGTGATTTTAGATTTGAAATAGGCTTTTACGGCAAAGGAGTTTTTGGCCATTTGATAGCGTGATAACTCCAAATCTAATTTGTCATGCCACGAGGCCACAAGGGAAACTTTGCTTCTAAAGCCGATAAGCGCTCGTTTTGCCACGGAATACGCCTTGGCGTCTAGGGCGTGGATATAGCTTATATCGCCCTTGGCCATGCGTTGGCGTAAAACAAGCCAACGTTCCCAAGGGGATTTCGGCATTTCCCAAAAAGGTATTTGCAAAGAATTGGCCATGCCGACCAGTGGGCTGTCCATAGGGCAGGCATAGAGTAAGGCATCTTGCGCATGGGAACTGTGCGTTAAAGAGCGCATAAGGAGCAAGTCTTGCTCGCAAAGTATATCGTCACAGCTTAAAAACAAAATAGGCATACTTTTCTCCCCAAAAGTTCACACAAAATCCTATATTCTATCTGCCAAACAGCGTTTTTCCAAATGAAGCTTATGTAAAGTTGACTATCTGATTAGGTGAGTACGTATTCAGAAATCTTGTAAACTCTAAAATGGATTTTAGTCAAAGAAAAAACTAGCCTAGATTGTAAAAAAAGTATAGCGTTTTGAAACGCTTTTTAACTCTTTTCTTTTCAGTATAGTATTTTAGGCTGACATCACTCATGTCAACGTATTAAAGGCGCACTTACTTCGGCACTTAACAGCGCAATAAAATTGCACTTATGCCTACGCAGTGGTCGTCTGCTATCGCAATCGACATAGTAATTTCATCTGAAATTACTATAAGGGGGATTTGTGTTTTACCCACTAATGGATAAAGCTCTGCACCCCGGCTGAGCGGCTAAAACCGCTCCCGAGGTTCTGGAGCAACTTCTTGCCAAATTGGCAAACAATCAAAAAGAAAATCCTCTTGTGCTTTCCGATGTGAAAAGCCATGAGGACGCCTATATACTCGCCCCTCCCCCTGCGGGAATGGCCTTGGTGCAAACCGTGGATGTGCTTTCTCCTTTGGGGAATAACCCAAGATTATTTGGGCAATGCGCCGCCGCCAATGCCCTTTCTGATATTTACGCTATGGGGGCAGAAGCCTATAGTGCCATGAATATTCTTTCCTTTGCGGCCTGTGATTTTCCTTTGGAGGTAATAGAGGAAATATTGCTTGGTTCTGCGGAAAAGCTCGCGGAGGCAGGAGCCGTCAATGCAGGTGGGCACACCTTGGAAGATCCTCAATTGAAATTTGGTCTTGCGGTGACCGGTCTTGTCGACCCAAATCATTTTGCCGCCAACAAAGCTTTGCAGGAAAATGATGTACTCATTTTGACCAAAGCCATAGGAACGGGGGTACTTGCCACAGGCATTAAAGCCAAGTGGGACAATTGGGAACAGGCGGAAAATGCGCTTTACTCCGGTGCTTGCCATCTCAATAAGTACGCATCTTCGCTGATTCAGGATATGAAACTTCTGGCGGCAACGGATGTCACGGGCTTTGGCCTTGGGGGGCATGCCCTTGAGATGGCACAGGCTTCCAATAAACATATTTATTTTTCCCACAAAGAACTTCCGCTTTTGGATTTTGTTTTGGATTATGCCAAAGATGGTCTTATTCCGGCAGGAACACATGCAAATTTGGCTTATGCTCAAAAGCATCTTTGCTTAAAAGAAAGCGCTTTAGATGCGGAAAAACTTTTAACCACACTCTTTTTTGATGCTCAAACCTCAGGCGGTCTTTTGCTTGCGGTGCCAAGACAAAAATGCTCAGAAGCCCTTACACGCCTTAAGGATTTGGGGGAATCCGCCTTTGTGGTAGGGGAAGTCAAAGATCTTAGCAAGGAGCAAAAAGAGAAGGCTCACTTTATAACCATAGAATAACGAGAAGATTGTGTCAGCAGTTTCCAATGCAGGGCTAAGCAAAAAAGGCCATTTTTTTACCTATATGATTCTTATAATGACCATGATATTATGGAGCTCCTCCTTTATCGGGTTAAAGCTTGGACTTTCGGTCTTTACCCCCTTCGAAGTGATGGCCTTACGCATGATGTCGGCATCTCTTTTTTGTTTGCCCTATGCCAAGGAAGTTTGGCAAATCTTTAAAAATAAAAAATATCGTACGATTTTAGTGCTTGGGGTTTTGTTTGAACCCTGTCTTTACTTTTTATGTGAAACCTTTGCCCTGCACTATACCACTGCTTCACAAGCCGGTATGGTTGTCGCCCTTGCACCGCTTTTTATAGGCCTTGGGGCATGGATTTGGTTGAAAGAAAAATTGGAGCCGCGGATGTGGTTTGGTTTTTTTGTGGCGGTTGTGGGTATTGTTTGGCTTTCCGTTACGGGTGAGCAATCACAAAGTGCTCCTAATCCGTTGCTCGGTAATGCTCTTGAGCTGTGCGCAGTGCTTTGTGCTATGGGCTATACCCTTTGCGTGCGTACTTTGGTGCAGCACATTCCGCCAGCTGTTTTTACGGCGGCCATGGCCTTTGCAGGCTCTCTTTTCTTTTTACCTTTGTGCCTTATTCCCGTGGAGATTACGCCGGTCGAGCTTGGTTTTGAAATTCCGACATGGCTTCCGCTGGTCGCTATTGTATATCTTGGGCTTGCGGTGAGCCTTATCGGTTATGGAGGCTATAATTATGCCTTGTCGCGTTTGCCGGCCTCCCGAGTAGCGCCTTATCTTAACCTCATCCCCATTATCACTATGTTTATGGGCGTTGTTTTATTAAAAGAACAACTTGTGTTTTCACAATATATAGCTTCTGCTTTGGTTATTTTTGGTATTGTTATAAGCCAATCTTCACAAACAAAAGAACTTTAGAAAGGTGATAGTATGTCAGATTTTACTCCTAAATCTCCGTTAAATGATACATCCTCCTTTGGAAACGAAGGGCAAGGCAGTTT
>CAYJHY010000130.1:0-5825 GCA_964369875.1 uncultured Mailhella sp. | reverse complement strand
CGTGAAAGGCCGCTGTCCTGGGCCGGCTAGACGATGGGGACGTCTTGTCGTGAAATTGGTTATAGGCGAAACCGACCCCGACGTCAAGCTTTTTTTTCAATATTTTTAATTTTTTTTATTTTATTGCTACCTTCTTAAAAAGCGTAATTATTTATGATGTGTTATCAGCGTTACACTGAGTATTGTTTTTGTTATGATAATACAGTGTGTTAGTGTTTATTTGTGTTCTTTTGAAAGAATTTTTCATCCTTTGTACTAAAAGTATCAGTAAGTGTTTATTTATTAAAATTTTTCAATTTTGGTCAAGGTTGAATGGTTCCCTTTTTAAAATGTGCCTAATTACCCATTGAAGGTTTATTCGTTTGTTGTATGATGTTATCTTATGTTGTCTTTATAAAGCCATAGACCGTACAACAAAAAAGGATAGTCACATGAAAAAATACTCTGTTATACTCAGTATATTCTTGGTATTTGCCTTAAATTCTTTTGCGTTTGCCAATGTGGCGGGTGAAAAATTTATGCAGGCACTTGAAAAGAGTGATGTTCAAGGTATAAAAAGGGGTTTTGCTGTAGGTTTTGATGTTGATATCGATTTGGGCTCTATCGTGCAACGAGAAGATGGTTTTGAAGGCGTGACTCCTCTTATGTGGGCGGCATCAACAGGAAATCTTGCCGTAGCCAAGTTTTTAATCCAAAATGGTGCAAATATTGATTTGATGAATGATCCCGATGACATGACGCCTCTTATGTACGCAGTTGCAAATGGCCATAAAGAGATGCTTGAATTTTTACTTACCCAGAAAGCCGATGTTAATAGGATGAGTTATAGAGGGTGGACGGCTCTAAAGAGTGCTGTGTACCATAATCATGGTGAGATTGTGCAACTTTTGATTGATGGGGGTGCAAACGTCAATGCGTACCTTCCGCCTACGGATGTGATTGATACGTCCTATGCAAGCGCTCTTATGAATGCTGTTTGGGACAATCGACTTGAAGCCGTTAAAATTCTCATGGATAATAATGCAAATATGCATTTTAAAGACAGAGAAAAGGAAACGGCTCTTATGCATGCGGAACGAATGGGGCATACAGAAATTGCAGAGTATTTAAAGAATTACATAAACCCCAAACTTTATGACAATGAATATTTTTCAAAACTTTTTCAGGGTGATGTGCATATTGAAAAGCGTGTTACAGGGGCATTTTCAAAACCTCATGCCCATGAGGAGCTTATTGTTTTCAGCCTAAAAAATTCGGCGGACAATCAAGGCAAAAATAAAATTGTTGCAATCTTTGATGTTCAGAGCGCGGAGCTTCTTGCTCAGAAGCAAATCAATACCCCTTACCTCAGCATTGATTTGCTGACCACAAGGCAAAATAGCAATATAGTGTTGGCAAATTATTTTGAAGAAGTCCAAGGAAAGCAAATTCATTATGTGGAGGCTTTCCAACTCCAAAATAAGGCTTTTGTTTCTTCAAATATTTTAGATAGCGTTCACAAAAAATTAAAAAAAGATATGTATCTGTTCAGCGTGTCTGAAAATGATTTCTTACAAGGCGATTTTTTGGATGTGTTCCGAGTCGGCTATGATGAGAATATGCAAAAGAATATACACCTTATAAAAACGTTTAAGTGGCAAAGCTTAAAAAATAGTTTTGAAGAAGTTTCCGGTTTTGCTGAAAGGGTATATCGAGGCCATATTGGAGCTTTGGTACCTGAACAAAATTGGATTCCACAATTTTTAGAAGTGCTTGATTCTGCTATAAAAAGTGAAGACGGCAATCTTGAGGCGTGGCTTAAAACCATACCTGCGCATTTACTTATGGATAAACTTACGAAAGAAAATGGTAGTGATACTCAGCGTTATAAGCTCATTGCAAAAACAGATAAAGAAGTGATTATAGGTCGTTATATTTACTTTGTAGACAAAATCGAGGCGGAAAAACAACAGGAAGTCGATCCTTATAGTTACGCAACGCCGGTTGCGTATACCATGCAATGCTTTATTTTTGATGCCGAAAATGGGCATAAAGTATCGTGGGTCGGTTTGCCTCCTACTATAGAAATTGCAAAAAAAGAAAACAGTAAAAATAATAAGCCACCACTAAAATTTAGCGCAAACGATTTAAAGAAAATTGGCGTGTTTCTGTCCAATTTCACGGAAATAGGTTTGGATTCTTTTTCGGCGGAAGATGTTCTGGATGGTAACAATCCTAATACCATGCTTTATTTTGCAACCAACCATAACTTTATTAATAATTATAAAAGCAGAATAAAAAGATGTGAGAAAGATTGCCCGTTCGGTCAATTTAGTATTGATGCAAAATATGTAAAAGAGAGCCTTAAAAAATATTTCAATTACACTTTGATGAATCCTCCTTCAACCCCAACATTCTATTTCGAAAACAATCGCTATTATTTTAATGCCGAAAAGAAAAATCCCGTGCTTTATGCTCGTGCAGACCATGCAGAAGAAACTGCGGACGGTAACGTTAAGGTAACAGGCGTTATTTATAATTCTAAAAATAAAAAAGAACTTCATGGAAATTTTGAAGCTTTGATAAAAGCCCATGAGTGGAACGATAAGCTCACTTGGACTGTGCTTGAGTTGCAGTTTATTGACTAGGTTGTGTTTTTAAGTGAAGACGAATTTGAAAATATGGAAAAAATAAAAATTTATTTTAAAAATAAATACAATAAAATAAGTATGTTGTTGTGTATGTATCCGAATGGATATATTGCACATATTCTAAAAATTGTTTTATGTTACAATATATGGTTTTGTAATAATAGTTGTAAACGATTGTAAATGAAAACATATGCAGTGCATATGACGACTTTAATACGTTTAGCAACTTCCTTGGCTGAATCAAGAAGAGTGACGTACAAGTAAACTCAACAAAGCTAAAGGCAAATAGTACGGGGAGAATCTGGTCCTTCCTTATTTCTGTTGGCGCGAGTAAGTCTGTAGGAATCAGTGCATTACTAGGACTTAATTTTATTCATGATTCAGCCAAGGTCGAAATTATTGAAGTTATGTTAATAAATAAAATACATCATACAAAGTAAATAAAAATTTAATTTAAATTTTTCCTCAACAGTACTATTTGAAAAATTAGATTTTTCAATAGTATAGGCGTAAAAAATTTTTTTTTTACCTGCCTATCCCCCCTTTAAGGGGGATAGGCAGGTTTTTTATTTAATGTATACTCTGAATAACTAGTTTTTTACTGTGCTGTGTATGCATTATATATTTTGTTATGTAAGCATAAAAATCTATAGATTATAGACTTTAAAATCTTAGTATAGGTTTGGTTTCTGAATGACTCATTTTTTTTAAGTTATAACCCCATGGAGTTCTCTTATGTCTAATGAAAAAGCCACTCAATCGCAAGTTCGCCTCAATGTTAATGCCGATAACATGAAAACCTCTTATGCCAATGCCTTTCAAACACACTCAACACCTGAAGAAATTTTGCTTTCTTTTGGGATTAATCAAACGCTTCCTTCTAAAGAAGAGGGTGTTAGTGCAGACATAAGTTTACAGCTGACCGATCGGATTATTATGAATCATTACACAGCAAAACGCCTCACCCTCTCTTTGTTGCAAAGCATAAAAGAACATGAAGAGCGTTTTGGCGTGATAGAACTTGATGCTTCAAAACGCATTTTTGAACGCGATAGTGCAGATGGTGCAAAACAATAATAAATAGTGTAGCAATAGTACTGATTCGTTGAATACTAACAGTCGGAGGTGTAAAATGAAAAACAATAAAAATATGATCTCCCATTCAGATTTGATGGAAGGCTTGGATATTGGAGTTTGTTTTTATCCTCCGCAAGAAAATAAGCATGGTTATTCCGAGTACGACGGGGGCTTTTTTTCTTATAGTGAGCCTATTACCGCAAAAAATACGCACGATTTCCATAGTACCTATGATATGTTGCTAAACCATCTATCCACGTCTGAATTAGCTGAATGGCAAGTTATATTGAATCAACAGCTAAAGTATGAAAATTCGGAAAAAGAACTTTTGGACGCTTTGGTGCAAGTTATTTTGGAGCGAGGGCAAGAAATGTTGCCATTTTTGAAGCTTCTAAAAACAAAATCCGATCAAAATCCACGCTTGAAAGATTTGGTCACTACTTTGGAAAAAAATTTAGATACCGGACTTACGGGTTATGTGTCTTTAGCTCCACGAGAAATGGAGGTTTTGGCTTACGTTGCAAAAGGGCTTGGTAACTCTGATATTGCAGAAATTTTATCCTTGCAAACAGTTACCGTAACCAAGACACTCAGCAGGGCCTATCGAAAACTTAATGCCAAAAACCGTTCAGAAGCGGTGCAAAAATGGATGCTTCTTTTGGGGGCGTAAGGTGTGTTGTTTCGGCAGTTTCTTCGCTCTAGCGCATTGATTTAATAGCAGAAGAATTCTTTAGAACCTGTTCATTAAAACTAGAGTGTTTTCAATAATTATCAAGTATTGAAAACACTCTACATCAGAACAATATTCAAACACTCATTTACCAAATAGCTTTTGGTAAGCATGCAATACTTTGCTCCATAGTCATGGTTATTGGTAAGCTAATAATAGTAGAGCATTATATTTCTTTATTTTGACTACTCAGTTGGATAATTGCCCATGTTTTTTTATTGTTATGCGTGTGATTTTTGGCTAAAGCAGTGAAGCTTCCATACGTGTCGTTTTTGTCTTTGGCGTTATAAAAGAAGCCATGCATTTCCACAAGGCCGTCACTCATTTGACGTGCATGACTGACACGAGCGTAGAGAGTGGTTTTACTATTGTAAGGGTTGAAGTAATAGTAGGAACCATCGTAATAAAAACGCTCAGTGGAAGAAAAAGCGGTAAGGTCGTAATCAAAATACTTCTTTAAACTTTCTTTAACATATTTTCCCTGAATGACTAAAGATCCGTGAGAACAATTGTCGGAATGACATTTTTGGATCCGGCTTTTATAGTTATTGATAAAATTATGAAAAATTCCAAAATATATCATGTCATCGGATTGTGCATTGTCCACAATATCATTGGCGGTAAAGTTGTACATATCTAATTCTGTAAAATTAGAAAGAAAAACACTCATTCGGTTAAGTTCGGTGGTTGAAAAGTCTTTAGCAAGAGTACTTTGGGTGGGTAGCAAGAATGTGAAGATGAAAGATAGAAACATTACATAGTTACGAATGGCCATTTGCCTCCCTCCTCCTTGGCGTTACGTGTCACTGTATGAGCGGTGTAATATGTGGTTTATTTTATTATGGGGAAACCCCAGTATTTTGAGAAATCAAGAATTCGCTTCCTTCTCTCAAACTTCCTCGTTCCTGAAAAGCAATGATTATCTTTGTCCGAACCTAGCTTCGGGAAAAAATTAACATGTTTTTAGTATACATGTTTTTTTTGTATAGGCATGTGCCTTTCGGCACATTTGTTGCGCTTTAGACAAAATTTTTATTCTTGTGTGAAAGAGATTTTGAAAATAAGTTTTAAAGTGTTTTCAAAATGTGCCTTTTGGCACATTTATTCTTTGTATCATTATGGTATAGTCAAAGAAAATCATAGTTTTTGATTTTTTTGTATGGAATAATTTAGTTTTTCATGCTATATCATCTATATAAATTCTAATGAAATAAAATTATAAAAAGAGGAATATTTATGGGATTGATTAAAGCAGCCTTGGATTCCGTAGGCGGAGCACTCGCGGATCAATGGAAAGAGTTTTTTTACTGTGAAGCGATGGATGCCAATGTGTTGGTGAGAAAAGGGCAAAAGCGTACCGGCTCACGCAGTTCCAATACAAAAGGTGA
>CAYJHY010000129.1:0-5840 GCA_964369875.1 uncultured Mailhella sp. | reverse complement strand
ATGTTTTTCATAGTTTCCTTTGTGAAGAGTAGTGTCGTTGGCGAAGAACTCTAGAGCTTGTTCATATAAAATGATTCCACCTTTTGTCAAGTGGTGGAAAAATGGTGGAATATTTTTAAACAGAAAAAGGGTTACAAGAAAAAATCTTGTAACCCTTTGAAATATCTGGTCGGGATGAGAGGATTTGAACCTCCGACCCCTTGAACCCCATTCTGAGTAAAATGGTGTATCAAATAAATAGGTTACAATAATTTTTCTTGATTTAAATCACGTAATATCAATATGTTATAACTAAACAAAAAATAAAATCGGTTACTGGTTTATCGCTATTTTGACCGCATGCATGGTGTGCATGCGGTCTATGATTTCAATAGGTTACAAAAGGCGATTTTCCTTTTGGGTCATATTTGGGTCATGAGAAATTGATTTTTTGAAAGTCAGTTTCTTTTAAATGCTTTGATCAATAAATGATAATTTGTCTTTGCAAAAACACCTTATTCTAACTTGTCGCAAAAGGTTTTCGAAGTGGCGTCTTTTTTTAGTACGACTAAATTTGAACTACTCCAAGTTATGATGTATGCGTTTATTTTTAGTCTTGCTTTGCGCAGAAGATTTGTTTTTTTTAGGAGTTTTGCTTTCTTGAAGTTCTGTCAATTCAATACCGAACAGAGACTCAAGGCTAGCCAAATCATTATCCATGAGTGTGCTGTCTTGTGAATTTCCTTCAAACGTAATGTTTTCTATATAAGTTTCAGTTGCAAGTAACTCATTGATATCCACTTGACGAAGACTAAAAAGTAATTCAGGCCGGCTGTCAAGCCGATGCCCAACTCCATAAAGAACTGCGGCAACATGCTTGCACATGTTTGCATAGTCGGGGCAAGAACAAATAATTTCCAGTTCATCAAGGCTAGGAAAAAGTCCGTTATCAACATCGCACAAATCATGAATAAGATCGTCGGGAAGCGTTCCTTTGAGTACATCCAGTAAGTTTGAAATTTTTCCCACTGCCTTAGCACGAATTTTTTCCCATTTGTCACTTGGTAAAGGTGCAACTTTTATTGTAAGTGTATACATGGAACTACCGATTACTGTAGCAATAATTTGATCTGCTTCTATTTTTAAATCACACACAGTATTGCAACGCACGTAAGAGCGCCCACGCTCAAGTCTGTTGTCATAATCTGCATAATTTTCTAAATTTTCGCACCACGCCTTTCCCCAAAAGGTTTTGGCTATAGTTCTTCCTTCCAAAATTACAGGATCGATGGAGGAATCTTTTTTACGTAATTTTTCAATAGTCTGAGTAGCGT
Source organism: uncultured Mailhella sp. (assembly GCA_964369875.1). GTDB lineage: Bacteria > Desulfobacterota > Desulfovibrionia > Desulfovibrionales > Desulfovibrionaceae > Taurinivorans. The sequence continues at coordinate 4,527 of CAYJHY010000129.1, read as the reverse complement.
TCTTTTTCCTGTCGGCAACGGAAATATATTCAGAATAAAACCCATATCTCATTTTGTTCCTCAATTATAGTATAGATTTTGAAATATCAAGACTGAGCAAGTCTAACAATTTTTGATCATCAAGAGTGCTGATATTTATTTCATGGCTACTTTGTAACAGCTCTTGAGATAGATTTTTTTTCTCAGAAAGCATGGCATCTATTTTTTCTTCCAAAGTGCCTCGTGTAACAAATTTATGTACAAAAACCGCTTGTTTTTGCCCTATACGAAAAGCCCTATCCGTTGCTTGATCTTCTACGGCAGGATTCCACCATCTGTCAAAATGAATGACTTGTGATGCAGCTGTAAGATTGAGCCCCGTTCCTCCGGCTTTGAGAGAAATCACAAAAAAAGGAGGACCGTTATTGCTTTGGAATTGCTCTACTAATTGTTTTCTCTTTTTCACATCTACTTTACCATGTAAAATCAAACCATCTCTATGGAAAATGCCCTTAAGATATTCTGCAAGAGGTTCAATTATTTCTTGGTATTGAGTAAAAATTAATACTTTTTCTTGTTTTGCCGCAATTTCTGAACAAATTTCCGCTAATCTTAAAAATTTACCACTGTCTTCGGGGAGAAACTGCATATCTCCGATAAGCTGAGAGGGATGATTGCATAATTGCTTAAGGCGCATAAGGTTTTGTAAAACAAGACCTTGTCTTCGTATCGGTTTTTCATTACTGTTGGCATGTTCTTGTAACTGCTTTTTGAGCTCGTTTAAAATATTTTGATACAGTTTGACCTGTTTTTGAGTTAATTGACAATATTGTTGAATTTCGGATTTTTCGGGTAAATCGTCGATAATGCTTTTATCTGTTTTCATTCGACGCAAAATATAGGGTGCGATTAACTTTCTGAGCGGTGCATACATATCCACTTTTTGTTTTTCATAAAGAGTAAGCATGGTGCTGAATGTCTTGGACGTACCCAACAAACCGGGATTGATACAATTAAAAAGTGACCATAAATCACTCAATCTATTTTCTATCGGGGTTCCCGTCAATGCAATGCGAGATGTTGCTTGAACTTTACACGCTATTTTTGCTTGTTTTGTTCCTGAATTTTTAAGGGCTTGTGCTTCGTCCAAAATAAATCTATGCCATGTCGTGGAAGTGAAGAAATCACTGTTACGAGTTAAAAAACTATAGGTAGTTATCACAAGATCGTATTTCTGTACAATTTCCATTAGTTTTTCTGGATCACTAAACCATGTATCTAATAATTTTTTTGGATTTTCTGAGGGATGAAGGATAAGTAGTTTCAGTTTAGGGGCAAATTTTTCTGCTTCTTTTTGCCAATTTCCAAGAAGAGAAGCAGGAATAATAAGCAGTGATGGAGCAAATTTTGTGTTTGTATTTTTTTGGACATTCAAATCATCTATAAGAAGTGCCAAAACTTGCAGGGTTTTTCCAAGTCCCATATCATCGGCAAGGCAAGCTCCAAACCCCATACCTGTAAGAAGTCGAAGCCACGCAAAACCTTTTCTTTGATAAGGGCGTAGAGTCGCCATAAGGTTTTGTGGTTGCCCTTCATCGGGAGGAGTACGCAAAAAAGCCAAAGTTTGTGCAAGTTCTTTTCCGAGTTTGATTTCTTGCCATTGTGCCAACTCTTGGGACTGTTCGGGATTTGCTTTTTCATTACTTGGCATACCGGCCATAAGGCGCATGACATCGGCAAAATGCATTTCTCCGTGTACAGCGTCTTTTTCATGAAATTTCCAATGCTCTAAAACTGCATGTAACTTCTCTTTATCCAGCTCTATCCACTGCCCTTTAAACAAGAGTAATTCTTCGTCACTTTGCAATAAAAAATCTATATCTTCCTTGGATAATACTGTGTCTCCAAGTGCAATTTCCACTTCAAAAGATACAAGTGCATCAAGCCCCAGTCCTTTAGGTTTTTTATCGCCGATTTTTACGATTGTCTTTGGACGTTGCCTTTTTTGCCACCAATTCGGTAAACGTAAGATAATTCCGCATAATTCCAATTGAATGGCATCTTGCAATAATCTGTATGCTCTTTGAACACTCAAGGCCGTTGGTGTGTATATTTCTTTTGAATGCAGCATTTCGTCGACCCACGGTAAATTCTTTGCGGCAGCATGTACGGGAGAAAGAAGACGGATAAGAGTTGCCTTGTCCTTTTGACTGCTGTAATGCCTCAGAGCGTTACCGAGAGGAATATTCAAGGTTTTCCCTGATTGAGCCAAACCGTCACTGTAGGTTGCCATAAAAGCAAAAGGGCGTAGAAAATCAGCTTTATTTTCCGCAAGATTGAACGTAATTCGACCGACCTGTTGCCAGCGTGGGGCATCGTGTCTTAGCCAAGATGCATAGTCTGAAAATTCTTTCAACCTCTCTTGTGTCCATAAAATCATGGCACCCCAAAGAGCTAAAAATGTATTTACTTCTAAATATTCCCCACCTTGCATAAGAGGAGCAGAATTAAACCATTCTTCGCATTTTTCCTGTGAAGGGATTTTTATAACATCCGCAATCTTCAACTCAGGATTCGCCTGTTTATCCACATCGTCAGAGGGAATGTGACAAAGTGTGCGGATAAATTCTTCGGAAAATTTCTGCCAAAAAGCAGAAACAGGGCTTGAGGTCACGGCTTGTTCAGCGCCAAGTCTAAACAAAGATTGTCTCCAATCCTCATTATTGGCTTTTTCCAAGGTGTTGCTTGCGTTATTTTCTCTCTGTTCAGTTTCTCTGTTTTCAGCCGAGGGCTTCCAAAGTAGAGTCTTATAGGGTGTTAGAAGAATATCATACATAATCACACATTTTTTGTTCTAAAGTGAAAAATGTCAAGTTAAATTTCCAGTATCAATCCGCACACGCACGTCATTCCAATTTATTTATTTTTGGGAGGGGAAAAAACCTCCCCTTTTCCAAAAAAAACTTTAATAGAGAGGTGTTAAATTCAATAAACACATGTTTCTTATTATATCACATTTTTAGGTTTCAGATAAATTGGAATGACATGGGGTATCTATAACTATTGTAAATTACAATCTTTACTTTTTAGAAGAGAGTGCATATCTTGTCCGTGTTTTTCAGCTACGTTTTCAGTCCAGTTAGTCTCAACACTCTTTGCAAGTTTAAACATCAGAAGTAATTTTATACTTTCAAGTCCTTGTCCTTGATTAATCCTATCCGACAGACGGGCAAATTTCATGCCTATTCCATCGTTACTTTGAGCAGAATTGAAGCTTGATGATATCATTGCTAAATTTCCAAAAGAATGTAAACTTTCTTGTTTCCAAGGGTTTACAGAAGTTTGAGGGTGCAAATGTTCTATGGAGCGATTTGGTTTGAATTTATAATTTTTAATCGCATTTACTTCATTGGCATAAAAAACAAATTTTACTCCGGCAATCTCTATTTCAGTATCTTCTAATAATTTTTCATACATCTGTTCCCATAAAACATAATCAAGCTTCCAAAACCAATAACGGTTAATAGATTGATATGTCATCGATTCGACATTGGGAAGTTCTTTATTATCTAGTTCCTTTAAATCATTTAAAGTAAGGTTTTTTTCTTTATATTTTTCATAGGCATTTAAAATCCATTCTTGGTTTGCAGACGAAGAAACCGCTAACATGCTTTGATATTGTAAGAGTTTTTTATTTTTTTGTTTTGAATCTTCATTGTCGGTATTTTCATTTTTCTCTCTAAAAGCATAGCCATCATCCGAAATATAAATAATATTATCATCAAGCCAGAGGCGATATCTTTCCATTTCTTCAATATATGTATCTCTTTTTTTCTCAACAAAATTATTTTTGAATATGGTAAGAAGATTATATTGATTTAATGAATTATCATCTTTAGTCTCTTTTTTACAAGTCAAACGTAATACATGCAAAAGAAAGGTAGCTTCTGAGAAAATTGCCCTATTACTACTGACTACCCTTGTTTGGCTTGGTTCTTTATTTAAGTCAGGGTTATCCCCATCATACTCTAAAATATCTTTTAAAATTTTGAAATCAAATTTATTGAAATTGCTATCTTCTTTTACCACTTTATAAGGCGTTGAAAAGTCAATAAGTTTATTAAATTTACTTGCACGTTGAGAAAAATACAAACTTTTTACCAGTTCTTGAGGCTCTAATTGTCTACCGGTGGCATTGATACGTTCAAAATAAAGATTAAGTTCGTGTGAAGAGTAGTTTGAGCTAAGAAGTGAGCGCATAAAACTTGCTTTTGCGCGTACAAACGAAATAGTTTTGCATAAATATCACCATTTTTAAGCTGATTTTTTATAAAAATTATCTTTTTATATTTTTATTGTCAAGGTACAAAAAAATATGCCTTTGTAAAATCATGTCATTCCAATTTGCTATTTTTTGGGAGAGGGACAAACCTTTTTTGTGAACAAAAAAGCGTTTTTCCCCTCCCAAACCCTCCCCTTTTCCAAAAAAAACTTTAATAATGGGACGGTAAATTTTAAAAATGTATATTTGTCATTATAACATACTTT
>CAYJHY010000128.1:0-5878 GCA_964369875.1 uncultured Mailhella sp. | reverse complement strand
GGGATGGTGTCACGAGGGATTTCTTTAAAATCTAAAGTTGCAAAGAATTCAGGTGCTAAAGTAAATACAAAGAGATCTTTCACACCGATGCGTTTAGCATTTTTACGTAACGCATTAATCAGAAGTTTACCAAGGCCTCTGTTTTGTAAAGCAGGGTGCACGGCAACGGAACGAATCTCCGCCAAATCTTCCCACAGAACATGCAAACCACCACAAGCAACAATAACTTCTTGTCCGTCTACTGTTCCTGTAATAACCATATAATCTTGAATGCTTTGATAGAGGTAAAGGGGACCTCTTGCAAGCATAATTCGGGCAGAAGCAAACTCGTTAATAAGGGCAGACATTTCGTTCACGTCTTGAATAGTCGCGTGTCGTGGTGCGTCTGAAAGGACTATGGTTTCTGGGTTTATTTGGGGCAATTGTAAATGCCATTCGTATGGTCTTGCGGCTGTATCTGTCATAATTTCCTTATCCTTTCCGAGTTTTGCTCGACAAAAAAATTTTCTAGGAAATTTGTACAGAAAAACAACAAGTTAATCAAGTAATTTCTCACATAAAGCTTGAATTAATCTTATAGAAATCACCGAGTTTTCCTTCAAAAGGATTAACTGTACTGTTGTTGTAAAAGATTTTTAATGGCTGAAAGGCTACCAGTTGGGAGCATATGAAATTCTTTTCCAAATTTTTTAGCCAATTTTTTTAGCTGTAAACAGGCGGTATGACTATTGGTGTTTATGGGGCAAATAATGGTATCGGCTCTTTGTAAAAATTTTTCTAGTTTTTTGCTACCATGTTGCATACATCCTGAATGATAATCCAGCATTCCGCCATTTTTTTCGATAAAATCGCGATAAAGACATTCCATTCTTTCCACGCCACCTACTATGCAGATTTGTTTTTGGCAGAGATTGCAATCTTGACAGTTTTTTTGGCAAGTTTGACAAGCGTTGTCTTGATATGAAAGAGAGTTGTGGGCAGATAATAAGGGATTTTGTTTTGCTTCGTTATATTTTGTGCCTTTCTTTTGTTGTTTGCTATTTTTCATGGTATTTCCTCGTTTTTACTAAAAAATAAATGAACCTGTAATCAAATATGAATTTGTTTTCCTGTGTTAAAAAAGATAGTACAGAAAATGAAAACCATTGTCAATTATTTAATTAAATTTTTTCAACAAAGAATAAATATAATAGGCTATGGGTAATTTTTTTCATTTATAATTTATTTATAATGAGGATGCATTTTTAATGATTTTTTGTTTATGTCAATCTAATATCTTGAAGTAATAGGAGAATAAAAAAAGATGCTCAGAAGTATATTTTAGAATCACTAGCAATAAATTATGAGTATATTGGCTTGACAAAATTAAAGTTTTTTGAGGAAAGGGGGAGGGTTTGGAAGGGGGAAAACTCCCCTTTGTACACAAAAGGGGTTGCCCCCTCCCAAGAAACAGTAACTTATCCCTTAACCAAGCTTGCACGTAAAAAGCATGAAGTAAGGATGGCGCCTGCTTGCGCAACGTTGAGAGAGTCAAATTCGCGTAAAAAAGGAATAGTGAGGTCAAATTGACAGTGATTTTGTACACCTTGACGCACGCCTTTTTCTTCGTTTCCGAGAACAAGAAGGGCAGGAAGTTGCAAGTTTTCTATGGGACTTGCACCGGTGTCGGCAGTAAGGGCATTTATTCCGCCAAGCTTTGCGCTATAGGTGGTAAAACCGGATTTCGCGGCAAGTTCTACCGTTCTGCTCAAGTTTACCACTTGGGCAATGGGTAATTTTTCAAGACTGCCTGCGGCGGAACGTTGGGCTCCCGGTCCTAAAAATGCGCTGTTGTGACGTGGAACAATAAGACCTGCGGCGCCTAAAGCATAGAGAGTTCGAACAAGGGTGCCGACGTTGCCCGGATCCATAACTTGATCGAGGGCTACAATTAGAGGAAGAGGAGCGTCAAATGCTTTTTCAAGAAGTGTTTCTGCTTCAATATAGGAGACTTGGCGTAATCTTGCGGCAACTCCTTGATGAGATGCGCCGTCGCAAAGCCTGTTGAGAGCATCGTCTTCGAGCAAGGTAAAACGTATATGATTTTCGCGACAAAGGTCAAGAATGAGTTGAAATTCTTTGCCTTGTCTGCCTTTTTTTAAATACAATTGGTCAATTTTACCGCTATCTTCTTGTAAAAGTTCAAGAACAGGCTTTAGTCCGGGGAGCAGATTGTCTTTGCTTTCACGACTTGCTTGATCAAACGGCTTTTTATTCTTTTGCTTGGAGTGAAAAGACTGTCTGCCGTGTGTCGACTTATTTCTGGGGGAAAAGCTGTCTTGCATAAAAAATCCTGTGATATTTTAAAATTTTTAAAAATTTGCAAGGTATTAATTTCTTGCAAAAAAAATGTTTTCAAAGCATAATCAATTGTTCCAAGATTTCAAGTCTTTTATTTATGTTTTTAATTTATGAGGAATGTATGCATTATTTTATCAAAGAAAAGAACGCGCACCCCAAAACACAGTTTATTTTTCGATACACGCTTCTTTTTTTTCTCTGTATTTTTTTAAGTGCCTGTGGTTCTAAAGATGCTGATATGGGAGAAGATTCTCTTATTTCCGTAAAGGATTCCGTAGGGGAAGATTATTCTCATTCGGTGTTAGACGATGGGTTGTCGCTTGAACAGTCCGAAAGGAAAGCTTTTTATTCAACTGCTGAGTTAGACAAGGATTTGAGTGCAAAAGAGCTCAAAATAATAGAAGTATACTATAAAAATTATTTACATAAATCTAAAAAAAGCCTTTCGCGCTTTATGTATAGAGCTGTTCCCTATTTGCCGACAATGATGGAGATTTTCAAACAAAAAGGTGTCCCTAAAGAACTTGCTTATTTGGCTTTTATTGAAAGTGGTTACAACCCTTGGGCTGTTTCAAAATCAAATGCAGTGGGAATGTGGCAGTTTATGTCGTTTACTGGTCGTCATTACGGGCTTGTTCAAGACTGGTGGATGGATGAGAGACGTGATCCCTATAAAGCCGCCGAAGCAGCCGCAACCTATCTTTTGAAATTGTACAACGATTTTAATGATTGGAATTTGGCCATAGCCGCTTATAATGCCGGCGAAGGAAAAATCGGACGTGCTTTAAAGGCCACTGAAACCAATGATTTCTTTAGTCTTATTGCAAAGAATGATACCTTAACAGGGTCTCTAAAGATTAAAGAAGAAACGCTACAATATGTTCCGCGTTTCCTTGCCATGATAAAAATTATGCGTAATTTCCATACCCTTGGCCTTAAAGTCGAAGCACATGACTTTAAAGGGAATAAACCTATTATTCCTGAACCGGCTGTTGGTGTAATGGCTAAAGCTGGTACAGACCTTGCTTCAGTTGCTAAAGATCTGGGTATGACATGGACGATGTTTGCCGCATATAACCCGGCATTTCGTCGTTATATTAGTCCTCCGGACCGCGAAGTCATGTTTTATGTGCCTACAAGATTAAAAGAAGAAGCTATAGTCGCCAGCAAGGCAAGTAAAAACTCCGGTTGGGGAACATACACCGTTGTGAAAGGGGATACCCTCACAAAAATCAGTCGTAAAACAGGTGTACCTATCCGCATATTAAGACAAGCTAATCATAAAAGTGAGCCTTTGCAAATTGGTGCGCGTTTACGTATTCCTGCATCCGAAAGTAGGGCAATGGCGCAAAATAGTTCCAATATCCCAACCATTGAAAAGAAAGGCTACTATTACACCATGAAAAGAGGTGACGTGGTCAGCGTGGTTGCCAACCGTCACGGCCTTAGCACCAAAGAAGTTTTAGATGCGAATCCTCGCCTAGGGAATGTAAGAAATGTTCAAGCCGGACAAAAAATTTATATTCCTTCCGATAAAGTAAACACTCGTACTGCAAGCCAAGCAGATAAGATGACAAGCAGTAACGCAGGTTCTCAACAAAGATCGCCTTCACCCCGATCAAGCGCGAGTACAAGTAACCAAAGCCAAAGAAGTTCTAAAAGCCATACGGTGAAAAATGGCGATACGCTTTATTCTATTGCCAATACATATGGTCTTTCAGTTAAAAACCTCCGTGCAATGAATACCCATATCAGTGGGGATAAATTGCGTTTGGGTCAGAAGGTGAACCTTGTTCAAGCGCAAAGCGGAAGTGCTGTGGCGTCAAAGTCCTACACTATAAAAAGCGGAGAATCCATTTACTCTATTTCTAAAAAGTTGGGAATCAAACAAAGCGAACTTTTAGCACTCAATCCGCAAATAAATGACATCACAAAAATTAAATCAGGTCAAAAAATTAAGATACCTAGCAAGGTAAATACACAAGCAACACAAAATTCTTCCAATAGTCATGCCCAAAATGTAACTAAATATGTAGTAAGTCGCGGTGATACCTATTGGAATATTTCTCGTCGCTTTTCCATGAGTGTGGATGAGCTTCTGGCGCTTAATAAACTTGAAAAATCTGATACATTGTCCATCGGTAAACAAATCAAAGTCTACACAAATTAATCTGGTTGAAGTATGAATATGTCTGAAGAATTATTATATGTTGAAGAGGATACTCTTCTTATCGATATCGGTAGCGGAACCCAAGACGCACTCTATGCACACGCCAAAAGCAACCCTGAAAACTGGTCTCGTTTTGTTTTGCCTTCGCCTGCTAAACTTGTGGCGCAAAAAATAAAAGAAGTGACACAGCAAGGTAAGCATTTAATGCTTTACGGACAAAATATGGGGGGTGGGTTTTTCTATGCCGTACAAGAGCATTTATCCAAGGGATTAAAGGTTAAAATCACCGAAGATGCAGCATATTCCATCAATGATACCCTTGAAAAAGTAAAGGCTTTGGGGCTTGAAATTGTTAGTGAAGAAGCAATGAATTCTTTAGATGAAAACGAGTATGCAAAAATAAAATTAGCCGACTTTTCACAGGAGTTTTGGCAATATTTTTTAGAACCTATCCACCTTGATGTTCCAAAACGTATTTTAATTGCTGCACAAGATCATGGAAAACATGAAAACTCTTCGAACTGTGTAGGGAGATTTAATTTGTGGCGTGAATTGTTAGCTACAAGTAATAATCCTGTAAACTGGATTTTTGATTCTGTACCTCGACCTTTCACGAGACTTGAAGCTATAAGAAAATCTTCGAATGCGTGCTCAATGGCCGATACAGGAACAGCCGCTCTGCTTGGAGTGCTTTCTATGTCTATGGTGCGTAAGCGTTCTGAAAGAGAAGGCGTAACTATTGTTAATATTGGTAATAGTCACGTTATAGCGTTTTTAGTGTATCAAGCGAAGGTTTACGGTATCTATGAACACCATACCGGTCTTCGCACCACAGAAAGTTTATTGAAAGATTTGCAAGAGTTTAAGCTTGGTTGGCTACCTGATGAAAACGTGAGAGACAGTGGTGGGCACGGTTGTGTTTTTTCCGAAATTCCTCATGATGCAGAAGGCTTTAAGCCAACATACATTCTCGGACCACAAAGAAAGATGTTACAAGGTCATGGACTTTTTGTCGCTCCTAATGATGACATGATGCTTGCGGGAGCCTATGGTTTGTTATACGGCCTTAACGAAAGAAGCTGTGATTTTGTCAAAGCCACATTTCAAATGTAAAAAGGATTGTTATGCTAATTGTATACACCGGTAACGGAAAAGGGAAGACAAGCGCAAGCGTTGGGCAGGCCATTCGTGCTCATGGGCATGGAATGAATGTTCTTTTTGCACAATTTATGAAATCCGATCAAAGTGCAGGCGAACAAAATTTTCTCAAAGTATTGTTGAGAGACAATTTTTTTATCGGTGGAATAGGTTTTTTCACCAAAGAAGAACAGCGTCCCGTACATAGAGAAGCCGCTGAAAATGTGCTTA
>CAYJHY010000127.1:0-5886 GCA_964369875.1 uncultured Mailhella sp. | reverse complement strand
GAAGATAATATTTTTGTAGAAGCCTTTGAAGCTGTTAAATTTAGCTTACAAAATAGCAAAACACAATCTTCATCCTCTCAAAGTTCCATACAAAATGAAGAGATGGAAGCCAAGGAAAATTTTGCCGATTTTATTTTGCAAAACCTTAAAAAAGGGGAAAGCTTAGCAGAATCTTTTCTAACCGCCGACTTTGATGAAAGTCAGTCTCTCGAAGGAGAAGTTGAAAGCTACGCTAGTTTTGTTTTGGACAGCAAAAGTTACGAAAGTTTGCAAAGCAATCTTGGTATAGATAAAATTACCCAAGACACCTTAAATAAAGTAATGTTGCAACTGGCAGAAGACCAAAAGGCAACAAATGCCTTGCTTGCTCAACAACTAACTGATTATACCAACGCAATTCAGGAAGAATTGGACGCTGTCGCCGAATCGGAATCCCAAGAAAATGCAAGGTTGGAGCAAGCACAAGAAAATCAAGCCGCTAATCAAGCAAACAGTTTGCCAAACCCCGTGACTAACCCGCAAGCCCAAGCCCTCATCAATGCTTCTGCATTCTTTTACCCTAAGACAAGCGAAGATTTTCGACAAATTTTCCAGAATAAAAACAGCTCTTCCTCAGGTTCAAAAGATACTAAAGCGCATAGTCACAGCCAAAGCCTTGCCCACGCTGTAGTATAAGATTGGAGTTGTTTTAAAATGTTTTCCCCCTCAAGAAAATCATCTTAACAAAAAAAAGCACATCATAGGATGTGCTTTTTTCAATCAAGGAGGATTTTTTATAAATTAGCCAACACTGTAGAAAGTTTTTCCTGCAGCTTTACAGACAGGACAGGCTTCTTCGGTTTGACCTTCGTGTGTGTAACCACAAACAGGACAGATATAAAATTCTACATCACCAAGGTCATTATCGGCAGCTTTTTTGTAAAGATCGGCGTGAACTTGTTCAACTTCGTTTACGAATCCCATATATGTTGCTACTGCAGTGTTGCCTTCTTCTTTGGCGTCTGCAATCATTTGTGGGTACATTTGGGTAGCTTCGTATGTTTCACCACCGATAGCGTCTTGAAGGTTGGCAGCAGTGTCGCCAATTTTACCTGCGTTACGGAAGTGTGCAAGAGCGTGAATGGTTTCAGCTTCGGCAGCGGCACGGAACAATTTAGCAACGGTTGCATGACCTTCGGAATCAGCTTTTTTAGCGTAAGCAAGATATTTACGGTTAGCTTGGGATTCACCTGCAAATGCGCTCATCAAATTATCATAAGTTTTAGACATAATATTCTCCATAAATTTATTTGTTAGTTTTTCCTTATCAGGAACAATTACTATTTACTGCGTTTCAGCATGCTTGTAAAGTCTTTTTTTCAATTTTTTTAAAAATAATTAAAAAATTATTAAAAAACATAATAAAATCAATGTATTATTATGTTAATAAATTTTTATAGATTTTTGGCTGAATCGTAAAAAAAGGGAAAGTTTTATGAAAACTTTCCCTTTTAAATTGTTAAATGATTGCTTATCAAATATCATTCATGGATTAGATTCAGCACAACTTTAGTTGGAATTGCTCTAGAGAAGATTTTTACGAAGTTCTTCACCACTTAAGGGGGAGAGATAGGCCGGAGGAACATCAAACACAGTGAATGCACCCTTGGCACCGTGTTGTTGTAGTCTCATATTTGCGCGTGCATAAGCAACTAAAACAGAGGCTGTAAATTCAGGGTTGGAATCAAGCTTGAGGGAGTATTCGATAAGGTGCTTGGTTTCACCGTTTACCCCTGTGTTACCGCTTCTCAAAACAAAACCGCCGTGAGGAATTCCGCTGTGTTTGGTGTCGAGCTCTTCTTGAGAGATAAAGTGAACAACAGTGTCGTAGTCGGCGAAGTAGTTGGGCATAGTCACGATTTCATTTTCGATTTTCTTTGTATCAGCGCCTTCTTTTGCAACCACAAAGCATTCTCTTAAGTGTTTTTCTCTTGTTTGCAAGTCGGGGTTTTTACCGTCACGAACAGCTTGCAAAGCGCTATCAAGAGGAATGGTGTATTGTTTGCCGTCTTGTACGCCTTCAATACGTCTGATGGCATCGGAATGGCCTTGGCTTACGCCCTTGCCCCAGAATGTGTAATCATTACCTTGGGGGAGAATGCTTCCGGCATAAAGACGATTAATAGAAAACATACCGGGATCCCAACCAACAGAAATCAAACCAACTTTATTGGAGTTTTTGGACGCAAGGTTGACCTTGTCGAAATAGCTTGGGATTTCTGCGTGGGTATCAAAACTGTCAACGATATTAAAGTATTGAGCAAGGTGTGGTCCTTGTACAGGAAGATCGGTTGCGGAACCGCCACAAAGGATAAGTACATCTATTTCAAGTTGCATGGCAAGCAATGTTTCCATATTGCAGACGGGAACATTTTTGGTCACAGGGGTGATGCTTGCAGGATCTCTTCTGGTAAAGATTCCGACAAGTTTCATATCGGCATTTTGGGCGATGGCAAGTTCTGTGCCGCGTCCAAGGTTACCGTAACCGACAATACCTATGCGGATTGGATTTTCAGCAGTATTCATAAAAAATCTCCATGGAAAATATAATAATTAAATCAAATGCTTGTAAGATATGATTTCTTTTGAAAAAATATAGCCTTATTGAGAAAAGTTCGCAAGTATTTTTTTAAAGAAGAAAAGGGAGTCGCTTTTTGTTTTCTTGCTTTTTGCGGTATAAAAACACCTTTTTGTAAATAAAAAATGTTTTTATTAGTAAAATTACTAGGAAATACTTCAAAAAAAATTCTTACTCCATCAAGGACTTACTCTGCACTATATAATACACAGCGGACTTTTGCGTTTTGCGCATGGGTAAGGGAAGGATTTTTTTGACATTGTGGGTTTGCTTGGGGGCATCGGGGCAGAAAAGCACAGGTTGTTCGGTCTTTTTCGGGCATGGGAACACTGCCTTGGATAACGGGGAGTTTTTCCGCAAAGGCCAAGTTTTCCGAAGAAGCCGTATGCGTGCGCGGAATACAAGCCATAAGCGCTTTGGAGTATGGGTGAAGAGGATTTTGGAAAAAATCCTTTACGGGAGCAAGTTCCATAAGTTCTCCGGCATACATAACGGCCACCGTGTCAGCTATCTCGCTGACAATACCCAAATCGTGGGTAATAAAAAGCAAACTCATATTTCTTTCTTTGACCAAGTTTTTAAGCAGGCTGAGTATTTGGCCTTGAATGGTGACGTCAAGAGCTGTGGTGGGTTCGTCGGCAATCAGAAGGTCGGGCGAACAAGCAAGGGCAATGGCAATCATAACCCTTTGTCGCATTCCTCCCGAAAGCTGATGGGGATAGTCGTTCATGCGCTCAGGGGAGATGCCCACGCTTTTTAAAAGTTCTTCGCATCGGCTTTTTAGTTCTGCTTTTGAAAGCTTATGGTGGACTTGAATGGTTTCCATGACCTGATGGGAAATTTTCAACACAGGGTTTAGGCTGGTCATCGGTTCTTGGAAAATCATGGAGATTTTTTTTCCCCTGAGGGTGCGCATATCTTTTTCAGGCATTTGCATGAGATTATCTTGCTTAAATTGAAATTTTTGAGCGCTAAATTCAGCGTATTCGGGTAATAACTTTAGAATGGAAAGGGCTGTTATGCTTTTGCCGCTGCCTGATTCTCCCACAAGGCAAAAAATCTCTCCTTGCTTTATGGAAAAGCTAAGATCTGAAACGACTTTTTTTTGATCGAAAGCAATATTCATTCCTTGTGCTTCGAAAATTGGGAGCTGATTTTCTTGAGATATGTTTGTCATGGTCTATCCTCATAGTCTAATAGGGCAGGGCAATGCGAATGCAGGTGCCGTTATCTTTTTTATGGGCGCTGATGTTGCCACCGTGGTCGTTTATAACTGAGCGTACGATGGTGAGGCCAAGGCCTGTGCCTGTAGCTTTTTTTGAAAAATAGGGTTCGAACAGTCGCACTGCCTCTTCACTCTCGATTCCTTGTCCATTGTCAATGATTTCAATGATAAGGTTAGAGAGGGGGAGCTCTTCGGCTTTATTTATGGCGTAGTCACTTTCGCTGTCAAAATAGACTATTTCCACTCGTCCAAAGATACTGTTTTGTGAGTTAGACAGAACGTTGCTTATACCAATTTTTTGGGCTGAAGATTCTTTGATGGCGTTATAGGCTGTGGTGCTTGCGATGGCATCTGCCGCATTACTCAGAATATTAAACAGGGCACGGTGCAAGGCTTTTTTGTCAAGAGGAAGTTCAGGAACGGGACTTTTTTCCGAGATAATCCAAGTAATACTCGAATGACTGGTTTTAAAAAGTGAGACAAGTTCTTGTAAAATTGGAATAAGGCTTTGTTTTTCTGTTTTAATGTCCGGCAAAGCGGCAAGACTTGAAAAATCAGCCACCATGCTCTGCATTCTGTTTACTTCCTTAATAATAAGGTCGGTGCATTGGCTAAAAACTTCATCCTGCACTTGTTTTGCAAATTTTCTTTGCAATCTTTCGGCAGAAAGCTTTATGGGGGTGAGGGGGTTTTTTATTTCGTGGGCTATGCGCTTTGCAACTTCCTTCCATGCCACCAAACGCTGTTCTTGAGAAAGCTCGGTAATGTCTTCAATAACCAAAATAATGCTACCCATCAAGTAGGAATTTGTTTCCCAAGAAGGGGGTTCTTCTTTATAGTATGTGGGCAAGGTGAGAGCTTGGATATGTATTTTAGAATATAAATCTTGACGGAGAAACTCTATTTCCTTTGTCCAAATACGATCGGGATTTTTGCGGATATAAGCAAACATTTCATCAATAAGATCTTTGTTTTTCGCAGATAAAAAATTGTAAATGGGGAGGCCTTCGTATTCTTCCGATCTGATTCTAAAAATATCGCAAGTAGCCTTATTGATGGTAACAAGAATTCCTTTATCATCTAGGGTGACAATGCCCGTGGTGATATTCTCCAAAATTGCTTCAATATATTGATTTCTTTCGGTGAGCATTTCGTTTTTTTCTTCAATCAGCCAGTTCATTTTTTGTAAACGATTTTGGCTGTCGCGCAAGGTGGCAGTCATACGGTTAAACGAGTGCGCCAATTGTCCCAGCTCATCTTGGCCTTTATCGTCAATACTTACATTCCAGTTTCCTTGGGCAACTCGCTTTGTGCCTTTGGCCAGTGCCAAAATAGGTTCTGTCAATTCTCCTGAAATTCTAAAAGCAAGCCAAACTGCGGCAAAAAGTACAATTAAACTTAGCAAACCCAAAATAAGAGAAAAAGAGAGCTTCAAAGGTTGTTTGAGGTTTTTGAGTTCGGTATACTGTTGAAAGCCGGCGGAAATTTTATCAAGCTGTGTGATTAACCCTTTGCCTATGCTCTGTGCGCCTAAAATATACGTGTCGGGCTGATTTGCAAGGGGCATAACGATAATAACATAGTCTCCTTTCGGGTCTGCCCAGAGAAGAGATTCAAAGTTATTTTTAGAAATGTTTTGAAAATTAATAGAATGCCGTATGGTTGACCATGCGGTGGTAAAATCGGCATCGGCCACCCACACGGTTTCGCTGAAATTTTGTTTACCCATGTTCTCGCCCTCTTGCCTTTGCATGATAGCGATCATACTGAGAATATATTCCGATTTATGGGTGCTAAGTGTGCTTTTCCAAGTGCTTTGAGGCGACTTAGCCAAATCTTTACTAAAATTAGACAGGTTTAGTTGTAAGCGCTCCGAAGCGGCATTATAAAAACTTTGCCCCACCTCAAGCGCCGCTTGCATGGAGTTTTCCACTTGTCCTGTGAACCAATAGTTCACGCTGGTGGTCAGAATTTTGTTGGCGGATAAAAACATAATGAGAATGGGCACAAAGGATATGGAAAAAAAAGCCAAAACCAATCTTGT
>CAYJHY010000126.1:0-5903 GCA_964369875.1 uncultured Mailhella sp. | reverse complement strand
CCTTCACCGAAGGTGGTGTCTACGTCTACTTCATCGGAACCTTTGGCGGTGTTGCCGTCGCCATCGGTCACAGTGGCGTTAATGGTTACTTTACCACCATCTTCGGGTTTAGTGATATTGGCAAAACCATCAACAGGCAAATCAAGTCCGTTGGTAATTTGGTCTTGACTCAAATTACCCTCAAAAAGGACGTTGCCCGCTTGGTCAGTTACGACAACTCTGTCCCCTACACTGACATCTGCTCCAAATTTTACGTTGGCAGTAAGTTCGCCTTCCATTTCGCTTTCGTTGAGCATGCCATCGTTATTGGCGTCACTGGTGATGGTTACGATAACATCTACCTCAGATAAGCCCTCACCAAAGGTTTTATCGACAACCGCTACATCTCTATCAACTCCTGTATTACCTTCTTTATCGGTCACAGTCGCTTCAACAGTAAGATCTATTCCTTCTTCAGGCTTTGTAACGGAAACATCAAGCCCGTTTTCGAGCATGTCATTATCTACAGGGCCTCGAAAAATTTCTTCGCCATTTGGACCGACAACCACAACTTCATCGCCTTCTTCAACGTCTTCACCAAAAGTGATAGTTACATCTACAACGTCTTTATCGCCAAATTCAGGAGAAGTGAGTTTACCATCACCATTAACATCGGTATTAATGGTAACTTTAACTTCTAAATTTTTACTGCTTTCGAGTCGTTCTATTTCTTGAGAAGCACTTGAAGTTTCAGAGCTTTCATCATCTTTATCGGATTGATCTTGAGTGCCGTCAAACTCGTAATGTTCTATGGAGCGTGTTCCCTGCTTGAGGTCTAAACCGCCCAAAGCATTGATACCATCCATAAGGTTGATAGCCTCTCTAAAGTCTGAAAACGAACCTTCATCTGCCGTTACTGTGTTCGTGGCACCTGCGGCGGGCATAATGTCTGTTGCGTCTAAAGCCGCAAAAAATGTTTCGCCGTCAATTTCCATTCCATCAATTTCGAAAGAAGGCATATTTTCGGAACTATACGTATTATAAAAACCGTTTATAACAACTTGACCGCCATCGTCAAAGCTTAGTACTAAATCATTTCCTTCCTTTCCGAGACTTACTTCAGAGGTTGAAAAATCGAAGCTGATAACTGCTTCATTTTGAGGGTCATATGAAATAGTAGCATTTACAGTGGGTTTTACGATTGATAGTGCCATTTTTTTCTCCATTTGTTGAGGCTGTGCTTCCAAATGATTTCTTTTGTATTTGTGGACTGTGTCAAACGCCTTTTTTACTGAGGTCATGTACGTTTATGTACACCCCATCGCAAAAACTCGTTTTCTTTGCCAAAATTCAAAATTAATTTATTTTGGAACCACACCCCAACAAAAGCAATTGGTTATAAAGGATGGTACTTTAGATCTTTACTTACTTATAAGGCTTTCTTGCAAATAAAAAACTATTATTACAAAAAAGAAACGTGACATCGCTGTAAAGTCAATTCATAACATCTGTTTCAAATAACATCAGATCATTATGAAGCACCATAACACAAATACGGGAAGTATTATTACAAAGTATAACCAAAACTTACGGCTATCCTCTATAAGGAGCTTTTACGCCACTATTTTCGGTAAAAGCTTTA
This sequence comes from uncultured Mailhella sp., assembly GCA_964369875.1. GTDB lineage: Bacteria > Desulfobacterota > Desulfovibrionia > Desulfovibrionales > Desulfovibrionaceae > Taurinivorans. Next base: position 4,282 of record CAYJHY010000126.1, on the reverse strand, counting down.
CAGAATTATCAGAATGCATAAAATCCACAACATTAAAGGCATCGTCTCTTTATGCATGACACTTTTATTAACCCAAAGCGTCATTTTCCAAAAACGCAATATAAAGCAAAAAACACTTCATATCACGGAATACGTTCAATAAAAATAATAAAAGTAACTTTTGGCAAGAAACTTTCCCCTTGCCGAAACTTTTACTAAAAAAGGGGTTGTATGTTCTACAAGCGAGAACATTTTATAAAATAATTGTTTATAATATAATTGTCAATAAAAAAATCCGTTAGAATTTTCGTAAAATATATTCTGCAGTCATAATTTTCCCTTATAAACACATTTCACCATAAAAATTTAGGCTTACATCCTACTCAATAATGGTAAATTTAAAAAGTATACTTTTACGGGATCACATGAATTGGAATAACGTGCCTAATAAGGGCTTGCTGCTAGCTTATCAAATATATTTATTTTGGTTAAATCATCAACAGATTTTACTGTTTTCAATACGTTCATTACCCGATTAACATTTTTATTTTTCATACTTTCCTCAAGGTAAGCAATATAATAACGACAGGCAGGCATTTCTTTTTCCAAGTCGATTTTTATAAGTTTACCATCATTTAATTCTTCACTGATAAGCGAACTATTCAAAAAAGCTCCGTAATATGAGTTTTTGACAAAGTTTTTATCAAAGTTTGTGTTGTATAAATAATTGGGCACATGTAAATTAATTTTATTTTTCACTAAAAAATCACGTACATGCTTTGAAAACCCTTGTTTTTCATCATGCACTAAGAGATTAATACTTTGTAGCTCTTTTAAAGAAAGCTTTCCCTTTTGTACTAAAGGGTTGTTAGGTGAAACGACTAAAGGTATCTCAAATTCAAAGAATTCTTGCGTTTGAATACCATCAAAATCATCAAATGTATTGGCACGGATAAATAAATGAACTTCTTTATTTTTCACTTTTTCTAAGGCTTCTTTATGTGTGCAGACTCTAAATTCGATTAAAACATTAGGCAAGTGCACTTTGAAAAAGTTATAAAGCATGGGAAACATCGCCTCAGCAGGAATGCTATGCATTGCAATCACAACTTGATTTTTTTCTTCTCTCTGGAACGCTTCTACTTTTTTATTTAAAATATCCACATTTCCAAAAATTTCTTCAATAATCGGCAATAGAGCATCAGCTTTTTGGGTAAGTTCAAGGGGTGTCGCTTTTTTCTTAAAAAGACTAAACCCCATTCCTTGTTCTAAATTTTTCACTTGAATGCTTACGGCTGGCTGAGAAAGAAATAAATGGGCGGCAGCATCTTTGAAACTTCTAAATTTCGTGATGGTATAAAAAATATATAACTGGTTTAAATTAACTTTGAATTTCATAAAAAACCCCTCTCGAGAAACTATCAAATCCAAAATATGATGTAAAGAAAATAAAGTTTACTTTTACAAACTTTATTTGTTAAGACTCGAAAAAATTCGAAAAAATCGATAAATAAAATTTAACATAAACATTTCGTGAAAATATTTTTACTTTTCATTTAAAATCACTACACTTCATATAACAGAGCTACTCCTTTTCTTTTTGAGTACATATGGTATTCTCACCGGTTAAAATAAATTTAACTAAAATTCAACTCTTTTATAGTTATTAACGGTAGATAAATTTATTTTCTATTGTAATATAAATTTTTGTACTATACACAGGACTAGGGTATGTTTCTAAATTACTTCTCTTGCAGGAACGACATCAAGCTTTTTTACTAAAGTCATTAGAATTAATGCACACTCCCGTGGTAAAAATTCGTTTTCCTTGCCGCAACACAAATTAATTTAATTTAGAACATACCCAAGTTTAAATTTTTTAAAGGGTGGGTTTATGAAAGGAAAAGGATTATTACTTATCGCGTCTCTTATCATGTATTTAGGCATGACTTATGATGCAAAAGCTCAAGAAGCTGAAATGGTAGAAACAGGGACTGTTGTTGTTTCGGCAACATTGTCAGAACAACTGGTAGAAGATGTACCTTCCACTATGGAAGTTATTACTCAAAAAGAAATTCAAGAATATGGTGCAACCTCTGTTATGGAAGTCATTGAAAACTTACAAGGTTTTCAAACAGAAGGTTTGAATGGCAATATGTCTTTACGCGGTATGCCTCAGGACTGGACAATTGTGCTTGTGGACGGACGCCGTGCGCCTATTCAAGAAACCCAACGTGAAAGTAACTATCGACAAATGACAAGTATCAATATTGCCAATATTGAACGTATTGAAATTATTCGTGGTTCTGCGGGGGCTATGTATGGTTCCAGTTCAGCAGGCGGTGTTATTAACATTATCACCAAGAAATCAAAAGAAAGATCGGGCATGGTAGGTGTAACTTATGAAGAATCTAAGTTCACCAACTACTGGAACTTGGATTCCGGACAAATCGGCGATTGGAACTTTATGATTAATGCGCAATACAATCAATTTCTTCCCACTCGTCATAGCTATGAAAAATACAACTCATCTCACTACCCCGGCAACTGGTATGAAGACAAAGAAGGTAATGAATGGTACCTCAATGCCAACGTAAACTATAAGATTAACGACAACAATGAACTTAATTTTATTGTTGATTATAATCAGTATAAAACCAGTACCAGAAATAATAGATGGAGCAATAATACCAGCGCCTATAATTTATCCACAAGCCACAGAAAAGGCGATGATTATTCCCTCGTAATGGAATATCATGGAAGTACAGAAAACCATATGTTTGATGTCTCCGCATCATATGCAAACATGGGTGTTTACACTTTAAACTCCAGTGGTTCTGAAACCAGCAGTGACGATTATTACAGATATGGCATTAAAGCCAGCGATTATTGGACAATCAACGATATATTTGCTCTTACTTTCGGTGGTGAATTTTATGTAGACGGTGCTGACAACAATGGCGCCTATACGGTGGATACAAAGAGTGTCTTCGCAGCTTACGTAGTGGGTGAAATCAGCTTATTTGATGAAAGTCTCTTTATTGTGCCTTCTGCCCGTTTTGACTATGACGAAGTAAGCGGTTCCAGCCTTACTCCACAACTTGGTGTAACATGGGAATTTATACAAGATCATCGTTTCAAAACAAACGTTGGCCTTGGCTACAGAGCGCCTAATATGACAGAACTTTATGGTGTAAATGGTTGGGGCGGTGGTGAAACACGCGGTAACTCCAGTTTAGAACCTGAAACCAGCTTTAACGTTGAATTACGCTACGAAGGCTCATGGAAAGACTTAAGTTTTGCTGTAGGCTATTTCTACAATGAAATTGATAATATGATTAGCGAAAAATTGTATGAAGTGTCTCCCGGAGTTTATGAGATAGTTGATGGTGGCGGTTATACTACAGACTGGGATAACAATAGAGTATTGTATGATGCCTATAACGTTAAAGGTAAATCTGTATACCAAGGATTTGAAGCAGAAATATCCTATGATTTCTTAAAGTACTTCACAGCGTCTCTTAATTATACATACATAGATGCAAAAGGACCTGACGGAAAAGTTGCAGATACCCGTACTATACCACAAATGTATAAAGGACAACTCAACTTCTACCATCCTGAATGGGACTTCAGCACTACAGTATGGGCAAATTACTATGTAGACAAGCTTGCCAGTGACAATACAGAATTTGATTTTGCTACCGCCAGCATGTCTCTCAGCAAAGGTTGGAATGAGGGTAAATTCCGTACATTTATAACCTTGGACAATTTTCTTACCACGAAAGAAGACAGATACACATACAGCTATATCGGTGATTTCAACGCCAGAGTCGGTGTAGAGTATAAATTCTAACGACTAGAGCAAAACGATATTCAAAAAGCAATCATTTCGCCAGGCAAAGCCTGACCTATTCTTGCTCTAAAATGGAAAAAGTAAATTTTATTTGAACATATTACTTTTTTCCGGAATTATCAAAAAACACAGAAAAGCCACTCTTGTTATAGGGTGGCTTTTCTGTTTAATTTTACATATTTTAACTTGCCGAAATACGTGGATAGAATTCAACCCTTGAGCTGATAAAGAGGCTTTACTTTATGTTTATAATAATTTTCCCCCTTCCAAACTCCTTTTATGCATTTTTTTCAAAATTTACTTGTATAAATCACTTGACAAGAAACTCTTTTTCTGTGTATTAACGAAATTGGAATTCGTATTCAATTTCATTTTTTTCATTTACTTATGTATATTTCAACTATGTTTAGTGAGTGAGTTTTTGATTTTATTATAAAATCATGGTGT
>CAYJHY010000125.1:0-5903 GCA_964369875.1 uncultured Mailhella sp. | reverse complement strand
TCCATTTACGGTGGCTCTATTACCGCCATTTTGCTCAATACCCCCGGTGCGCCACCTGCAGTCTGTACCGCCATGGAAGGTTATCCCCTTACCCAGCAAGGTAAAGCAGGCAAAGCCCTCAATGCCGCCTTGGTCGGTTCTGTGTTCGGTGATACTTTCAGTAACATCGTCCTTATTCTTATTGCCGCTCCCATTTCCTACATCGCCATTAAAATCGGCCCCGTAGAGCAATTCTGTCTTATTCTTCTTTCCCTCACCGTTGTAGGCAGTATTTCAGGCAACTCCATTGTAAAAGGTATTATTTGCGCAGGCTTTGGTATCATTCTTTCCATGGTCGGTTTTTCAGGGGTATCAGGCGCCGAACGTTTTACCTTTGGTTCCGAAAATCTTCAATCAGGCATTGCCCTTATCCCCATGGTTATCGGTGTGCTTTGTCTTCCTGAAATTATCCGTCAAGTGGGCGCTGCCGGTAAAAAACTTGTGGCCCCGAAGTGTGACCTCAAAGGTGACGACGGTCGTCTTACATGGGCAGAATTTAAAGCTAACCTCGGCCTTATGATTCGCTCTTCCATTATTGGCTCCATTATCGGCGCCATGCCCGGTCTCGGCGCTTCTCCTGCCGCCTTTATGGCCTACTCCGAAGCCCAAAGAAAATCCAAAACTCCCGAACTTTTCGGCAAAGGTAATATCGAAGGTATTATCGCCCCCGAAACCGCCAACAACGCCACCACAGGTTCAGCCATGATTCCCCTCCTCACCTTGGGTATCCCCGGTGACGACGTAACTGCGGTTCTTATGGGCGCATTCCTTATCCAAGGCCTAACCCCCGGACCAAACATTTTCTTTGAGCATACCACCACCGTTTACGGTATCTTCGGTGCTTTGATTATTTGTGATATTCTCTTGTACTTTGTGGCGAAATTTGGTTTCCGTTTCTGGATTCGCTTAGTCGACCTTCCAAAGAGCGTTATCTTCTCCGCTGTTACCGTCTTCGCTTTCCTTGGTACCTATTCCATCAACCAAAGCATGTTTGACATCACTTGCCTTCTTATCTTTGGTGTGATCGGTTACCTCATGCGTGTTTTCCAATACAGCGCAGGCGCCCTCATTATCGGCTTTATTCTTGGGCCTATTTTGGAAAAAGCCTACGACCAAACCATGACTATTTCCGACGGCTCTTACATGATTTTCCTTCAAAGCCCCGTAGCGGTTATCCTTCTGCTTATTACGGTTGCCAGCGTGTTCAGTGTATACCGTGTGCGTAACCGCAAAATGAGAACTTTGGAGGAAGCAAGAGTGCTTCCCACCAACAGCACCCATTAAAATGTCTTTGATTTAAAGATTGACTAATGCTTACCAAGTCTTATAAAAACCTTACAACCATATAACGGTTTCAACCTTTTAACTTTTGGAGAAAACATGAAGTTCAAATCCATTGTTTTGGGTGCTATGTTCGCCCTTTCCGCCCTCGGATTCAGCTCTGCCGCTCAAGCAGAATACCCCAACAAACCCATCACCTTGGTAAGCCCTTACGGCGCCGGTGGTGACTCTGACCTCTCTGCTCGTGTTTGGGCTGACTTTGCAAGAAAAGAACTCGGACAACCCGTTCTTGTTGTAAACAAAACAGGTGCAGGCGGTCTTACAGGAACTCTTTTTGCCGCTAAAGCTAAACCCGACGGATACACCCTTTTCCTCGGCCAAGCAGGTCCCTGTATCATGGTTCCTCTTTTTTCTAACACAGGTGGCCTCAGCCTCGATAGCTTCGACTACTTGAGCCGCTTCCTTCTCGCTAACCCTGCTGTTGTTGTTGCAAAAGACGCTCCTTGGAACAACCTTAAAGAATTCCAAGCAGACGCAAGCAAAGACTCCGGTAAATTCAGCTTTGCCGACCCTTCCTCAACCTCTTGGCTTGCTCTTGCTTTCCGTAGCTGGATGCTTTCCAACGACGTGAACCTTAAAGTTGTAAAATATGGTAGCGCTACCGAATCCGTAACTTCTGTTATCGGCGCTCACAGCGACATCACCTTTGCTTTCCCTCCAAGCTACATGTCCATGGTACAAGCCGACAAAGTTAAACTTCTTGCTATCGGCACCAAAGACGAAAGATTCCCCAATGCTCCTACTTTTGAAGAGCAAGGCTACAAAGGCAACTACTACGGTTGGAGCGGTATCGTAATTCCTAAAGGCGCACCTCAAGAAATTAAAGATAAACTCATCGCAGTTACCGATAAAATTTCTCAAAACCCTGATTTTATCAAAGCGGTTAAAAACCTCGGTTTCGTACCTGACAACACTTCAGGCGCAGCATGGAAAGAACAAGTTGACGCTCAATACAACGAACTCTATGCAGTTATGAAAGAACTTGGCCTTATCAAAAAATAATATAAAATAACAAAAACTGAGGCCAAATTTCAAAACTTTGGCCTCGGCTTTTTAAAAGGAATATCTTATGTCTATTCAACGTTTCGGCGTTCCCCAAGGTGGCGCCCTTCCCTTCGCTAAAGCGGTTTCTGCTAACGGTTGGCTTTTTGTTTCAGGCCAAGTGCCTCGTGGTGCTGACGGTAAAATTGTTGAAGGTTCTATGGACACCCAAGCCCGTGTCACCCTCGACAACTTGAAAAACGCCCTTGCTCTTGCAGGTTACGATCTTAAAGACGTGGTAAAAGTTGACGTTTGGGTTCAAGATCCTCGTGACTTTGCTGATTTCAACAAAGTGTACGCTGAATACTTCACTGCCGAACACGCCCCTGCACGTAACACTGTTCAAGCCATGCTTATGAGCGATATGCGCGTAGAAGTGGCTTGCATCGCATACAAAGCTTAAGTTTTATTTTTACATGTGAAAACGTCGCATAGTTATTGCAACGCCGATAATTATGCGACTGTTCATAGCGCCTAGAAGCAAAAAACACTTGTAGAAAGTAAGAGAATACAATGCAAAACAATCGTACTGAATATGATATTATTATAGTAGGCGGTGGTATTAGCGGTCTCGCCGTTGCCTATGGGTTATATAAAAAGAATCCCCAATGCAAACTCGCCATTGTGGACGCCCCCACCGAAGTCAATAAAGCCTCAAGAACCAATGTCGGTTTACTTTGGTGCCAATCAAAATTCTTGGAAGTTCCCGAGTTTGCCCGCCTTGGCATTATGTCCTGTCGTATTTTCCCCGAACTTCTCAAAGAACTCCACGACGACACAGGCGTGAATGTCACCGTCAACTATACAGGCGGACTTATCCCCACCGTCGGTGAAGCAGAATACAAACGTCGTTCCGATTACATCGACAATCTAAAAACTACCCTTGTAGGCTCTCCCTATGGAGACTACAAAGGCTCTATGCTTAGCTATGAAGAGCTTTCCAAAAAGCTCCCCAAAATAAAATTCGGTGAAGAAGTAACAGGCGCCGCTTGGTGCGAAGACGACGGTATTGTCGATCCTCTCTTACTTTTAAGAACCTATCGCCAAGCCCTTGAAAAATTAGGTGCGCACTTTATCGCCGATACCTTGGTGTACGACATTGTTCCCCAAAACGGTCAATACAAAGTAAACACCTCCAAAGGAAGCATTTTTGGTGAACGTCTTGTTATGGCCGCAGGCCTTGCAAACCGTCGACTTGTGCAATTTGATGAAGCTTTCCAAGAAAAAGCTTTGCCCATCTTTGCAGACAAAGGACAAGTTTTCCTTACCGAACGCCTCCCCTATGTAATGCCCATTCCCGTTCTCGGTTGCACTCAAACCTTTGGGGGTACGGTTATCATCGGTTTCAAACACGAAACCAGAGGCCACGATGCCACGGTTATCCCAAGTGCCGTTGCCCAAGAGGGCGCATGGGCGCTCAAGGTATGGCCTGAGCTTGCCAAAAAACGCATCATCAGAACATGGCCGGGTCTTCGAGTTATGCCCGATGATAAAGTTGCTATTTACAGCCACTTACCAAACCATAAAAATGTCACCCTTATCAATACCCACAGCGCCGTCACCTTTGCCGCAGTACATACCCGCATTTTACCTGATTATATTATGGGTAATGAGTTGGCCGAATGTGCGCAAAATATGACCCTGAAACGCTTTGGTTTTGACTGCTAAGGAGAGGCAACATGACACAAGAAAATATACCGACTGTTAATATTATTGTGGACGGCGTACAAAAAACCGTTCCCGCAGGCATCAGCGTTGCCGCCGCCGTACTCGGACACGTGCATGGCCATGATAAAGAAGCCCCTACCTTTTACCATAACAGCATGAAGGCCGACAATCGCGCGCCTTACTGCCTTATGGGGGTTTGTTTTGAATGTATGATGGAAATCAACGGTGAAGAAAACGTGCAATCATGCCTTGTTCAAGTCAAAGAAAACATGGTTATCAACAGACAAAAAAAAGCAGAAGCTTTCTCTATAGACACACAAAGTGAGGACGCCTAAAATGGATCATTTAGATTTACTTATCATCGGCGCGGGCCCCGCCGGACTTGCCGCCGCTTGCTCCGCTCGTGCGTGCGGACTTGATGTAGGTCTTGTGGACGAACAAGGAACTCTCGGTGGACAAATTTTCAGAAACACCCACCTTCCCTATATCGACCATATTTTGGACGCCCACGACAAAGGTCTTGCCACAAAACTCATCGAAGAGTTTAAAGCTTCGGGCACAAAATATTTCCCCGAAACCACCGCATGGGGCATGGAAGCAAAGCTCCATAAAAACGAAGTTTTTTGCAGAAAAGACGGAAAATCCCACACCATCACCGCCTCCAAAGTTATCTTTGCCGTCGGCGGTATGGAACGCCCTGTTCCCTTCAAGGGCTGGACACTCCCCGGTGTGATGACCGCAGGCGCCGCCGAAGTCCTTATGCGTTCGGGTGCTCCCCTGATCGGCAGTAAAGACGGTGTTGTCCTTGCAGGCAACGGCCCCCTCTTACTTTCCCTCGCCATCCATCTTTTAGACCAAAATATCCCCATCCTTGCATGGCTCGACACAGGACGCTTTGGAAACAAACTCAAAAGTCTTGCCCATATGGGTTCTGCCTTTAAAGATATGCCCTATCTCAAAAAAGGGATGGGAATGGCCATGCGTATTCTCAAAAGCAAGCTTCCTCTTATTCAAGGCGTCGGACAAATCGAAGCCCTTGGTGAAAATGCTGTAAACAGTGTTCGTTATGAAAAAAACGGAACATGGCACGAAATCAAAACCGCTTGCCTCATTCGCCATGAAAACATTATCCCCAGAAACCACACCGCCATTTCTCTCGACCTCAAAATGGCATGGGATGATGTTCAGCGCTACTGGTACCCCACAACCGATATTGCAGGCAGAACCAGCCTCAACGATGTCTTTATGGCGGGCGATTGTGCCATGGTTAACGGTGGTGAAGCCTCCATCGAAAAGGGCGCCCTCGCAGGCATCGCCGCCGCCGAAGATCTCGGAGTTATCCCCAAAGAAGACGCACAAAGAAGAAGTCGATCCTATCTTGAAAACCTAAACCGTCTTCTCAAAGCTAGAAACTACTTACGCCACGTCTTTGCCCCCGTGCCCTCCGTATACCATGTGGCCGACGACGTTGTCGTTTGTCGTTGCGAAGGCGTCACCGCCAAAGACATTCGCCAAGCCGTCAAAGAAGGTTACAGCACCCCCGACGAAGTCAAACGCTTCACCCGTTGCGGGATGGGCCCCTGTCAAGCTCGCATGTGCGGAAACGCCCTTGCAGAAATCGTTGCCCAAGCACAAGGCGTCAGCGTGCAAAGCGTCGGCTTCCACAGAAGCCGTCAGCCCTTCGCACCCGTCACCCTCGGTGAATACTGCACATTACACGGCTAGTTTTGTATTGTTTTGTTTTTGATTTTGTTATTATTGGGGAAGGGGAGAGAAAATTTTTGAAAAAATTTTCCCTCCCCTTCCCCAAACCC
>CAYJHY010000124.1:0-5983 GCA_964369875.1 uncultured Mailhella sp. | reverse complement strand
ATCGACTTATTTAGAACATTTTTGAATATTCCGAATGTGCTCACTAAACCAAAAATCTCAAAAAAGATTTACATAAAATATCTTGTTACTCTTATGTACGATTAAAGTTTTCTAAACATACTGCGACGATATCGAAAAATTCTATTACTTGCCCTTATAGTATACGTGTGATATAATTGTTTCCTGTGGAATAATGTGAAGTAGATATGGAGTGAAATAAGAATATGAAGAAATACATTGTGGTAAAACTCATAGTGTTAGTACTTGTGATTACCGGTATACTTCTATCCGTGGGGGCATACGCCATGCTCCACACAGCATATATTGATTTTCGCAAGGAAGCTCAAGGACAAATCGTTCAGATTGAAGACATTTTAGCTCAGAATGACAAGACAGTCAGTCAATTGCAAGAAGAGCTAAAATCTGACTTTTTGATTCGCGCCAAAGCTGCCGCTTACATGATTCAGTATAATCAAGACGCCATCTATGACATTGACAAACTGAAGCACATTGTAGCCCTTTTACAAATTGATGAAATCCATCTTTTTACTCATGAAGGAAAAATCTACAGTGGTAACATTCCAAAATACTATGGATATACTATAAACTCCGGGGAACAAATGCGCTTTTTTACCCCCCTATTGAATGACTACGAATTAGAGCTGGCTCAAGACGTCACACCCAACACAGCTGAAGGTAAAGAAATGCAGTACGTGGCAGTTTGGAGCGAAGACAGACAGCACATTGTCCAAATCGGTATTGAGCCATTGCGTCTCTTAGAGGCCATGGCAGCCACAGAACTATCTTACATTTTTTCACGACTTACCCATTCGGCAAACACCGTAGTTTTCGCCGTAGCCGCCACAAACGGAAAAATTATAAGTAGCACCAATAAAGCAATTAATGGTTATAGCTTAAGTGACTTAGGGCTGAACAAATTCACGACAAAAGATGTGGGAAAAACTCAAAATATCAACATCGATGGAGAATTTGGGCATGCGCTCCTTTTGAAACATTCGGATAATATTTATATTGGATATTTTCAGGATGATATGTCAATCTACGGTTCCACTTTAGTAAGTATTGCTTTTCTTGTTGTCATTTCTTTGATCATAGCAGCCTTGATAATTGCACTTATATATTTCTTACTGGACCGAGTGGTACTCCGTGGATTTTTTGAGTTGGAAAAAGGGATGGAACTTATTGCCGGTGGCGATTTGAACCACAAAATGAACGTGACCGGTTTACCTGAATTTGAAGTACTCAGTAACAATGTGAACTTTATGGTAAAACGAGTAGTAGAATCTTCTCGAAAATTCTCTACAATATTTGAATATATCAACATTCCCATCGCCATGTATGAATGCAAACCCGATGCCGTTATTGCCACCGGAAAATTGGCTGAGATTTTACAAATTAATAGTAGTCGCATGGAAAAATACTTCAAATCTCCCGTTGCATTTCTTGCTTTTATCGAAGAAATCATGTCTAATCCTCACCCGGAAGAAAACGATTTATACATCCTTTCCACTTATAACGCAGAGCGCTTTATAAAAATTGTACGTTATCAAGACGATGAAAGCGACTGGGGACTTATTGTAGATTTTACCGATGAAATCAACGAAAAAGATACAATAAAAAAAGAACGAGATTTGGATTTTCTAACCGGACTTTACGGAAAACGTGCTTTTTTTGAGAAACTGGAAAAGCTATCACATTATCCCGGTACGATAAAAAAAGCTGCAGTCGTCATGGTCGACTTAGACAATCTAAAATATGTCAATGATACATGGGGACACGTGACAGGAGATAACTTCATTTGTGCGGCGGCTAATGTGCTTCATCGCTGTGAACACGAACACAAACTCTGTGCCCGTCTCAGTGGCGATGAGTTCGCTATGGTGCTTTACGGTCTGGATGATAACCACCGGTTAGATGCCTGCATAGAACAAATAAAAGAACTATTTGCCAACACCTTTATAACTACACCAACCGGCGTAGACCACAAGGTTAGCGCGTCTATTGGATATTCTCTCTATCCTGAGCATAGCCAATCATTCCGAACCTGTCTCCATTTTGCCGATAAAGCCATGTATAACGCTAAGAGCAAATGCAAGGGCAGTATCGAAAAATTCGACCCGGATGAGCACTACGATAGAGATGATACGGATATAGAATAATTTAAATTATAAAACACACAGTATATACGCTAAAAATCAAATCTTCAAACAAAGGTCATTTTTAGGATGGCCTTTGTTTTTTATAATATTTTGCTATAAGTTTGAGATTTTTGGGAGAAGGATTTCCCCCTGAACCATCTCCTTTTCGAAAAATTTTAATAACAGCATGTTATCAACCAGAGCTTGATTAACTATACATGAGATTGTTTTTTGTAAGCTATAAATAATCTGGTTAATTTTTAATAGTAAACAGATTATTTACAAACTGAAATACAAGTATTATTTGTAACTATAAAACATTATAAAGATTAGTTTGGAACATACCATAGTTAAATGCTCCTTTACTAAAGTTTTTTAAAGAAAAGATTTGGGTTTACCCTCCCAAGAAACAGCAAATCTAAATGATTTGGTTTTGCCAACGAGGTTGACGAATCAGTAGCTTTGAAATATGTCTTAATCATAAATCTAAAGGAGAGTTCATATGAGAAAATTTTTATTGACCATTGTGTGTTTTTGTTCATTTACTAGTTTAGCTCACGCCGTAGACCCCGGAAATATCAAAGAATTTGGACAAGAGTTAGGATATGCCCTCAAATGTGCTGAAAGATATGCAGCAAACAACCAAAAATTGTTTAATCTTTTTTCTCAACAAGGCTATGAATATTCAATTAGCTGGAAAAAGTGGGCTGCTGCGAATAATAACGAAATATCTGATGCGGCCTATAATCAAGTTTTTAATACAGCCATGAACCAGGGACTTATGGATTATATGAAAGAAAAAGGAAAAAGGTGCGGACAAAAAATTGATACTGTTATTCTACACTACGAAGCCGTTGGAGTTAATCCAAAAGGTTATAAAGCCATTAGAAAGAATTTTAAATACTAAAAACCATGGTATCAATTGGGTGCTCATTTAAATGTCATAAGCCTAAAACTTTCAAGTTTTGGGCTTATGACATTTATGAAGATTCGCATAGCCCCTTTTCGACGATGTATTATAAAAACACACTCTAAAAATACTTAGACAGCGATTTGAATAGTGAGTATTGATTATAAAAATACATAGTATATCGTCAATTGATCAGGAAAATTTACTAGAAGTGGTGGAAAAATTGTGGAATATTTTAAAATAAAAAAGGGCTACGATATTATAAACACCGTACCCCTCTAAAATAACTGGAGCCAACTGGGAGAATTGAACTCCCGACCTACTGATTACGAATCAGTTGCTCTACCAACTGAGCTAAGTTGGCCTCTTCATTTTATATAAATAAAGAACACGCTTTTTGTCAAGTTTTATATCTTTATCTTTTATGGTTATTCACGTTATTCCAATTTGATGTTTCTTAGGAGAAGGAAAACCCTCCCCCTTTCCTCAAAAAACTTTAATAATGGGACGGTAAATCTTTAAAACGTATGTTTTGTATTATATCATATTTTTGGGTTTAAAGAGAATTGAAATGACGTGTATGGCTATTAAGATAAATGAACGAAGAATCTCGTAAGGTACCCCTGTATTTGACGAAGAACCAGAACCTACAACATAAAGTTTTCATTTATACAAAAAAAAGAGAAACAAATGTTTCTCTTTAAAATATGGTGCCCAAGGGGAGACTCGAACTCCCACGCCGTTTCCAGCACTACCACCTCAAAGTAGCGTGTCTACCAATTCCACCACCTGGGCACGAAGAATGTTTTATGCTAAAACCAACACTTTGGCAAGCTTTTTTTTCATTTTTTATAATATTTTTTTTATTGATTATATTTCAGTAGGATACAAATTCATTATTTGGGTATTTATATCCTATTTAAGGATTTTTAGTTCTTTATTGCATAGTAAAGATGAGCAACACCAAAGGTCAAGCTTTTATGTCTTACAAGTTTAAAGCCGGCATCCCTCAATTCTTGGCAAAACTCTGTCGGACTGAGGAATTCTTTAATGGTTTTTGCAAGATATTCATAAGGTTCTTTTTCTTCACCAAACAGGCCTGCAATTTGGGGTGTAACATTATCCAAGTACCAATGGTACGCTTTGCCAAGATAAGGCGTGGTCATCGGTGCAAACTCAAGCACGCAAAGCTGTCCGCCATTTATAAGCACTCTTCTCATTTCACGTAGAGCCTTTACCCTATCGTCTACATTACGAATACCAAAGGCAATGGTGACCGCTTCAAAGCTGTTGTCATCAAAGGGAATTTCTCTGGCGTCCATAACTTGGCATTCAATACGAGACTTCTCGTCGTAGCGAATTTTTTTCTCGCCAAAACTGAGCATGTCTTGACAAATATCACCCGCAACAACTTGCACCTTAGGATTTTTACGTAAAAGGCTAAGGCTTACATCAAGCGTGCCCGCGGCCATATCGAGCACACGAGGTTCTTCGCTAAGTGTCAATGCAGAAATCATTTCTCTACGCCATAGATAGTCAAGGCCCATACTCAAAAAGTGGTTAAGAAAATCATAACGTTTGATAGAGCTAAACATGGAGTTTACTTTTTCCGTATGGCTTTCTTCAGACATTGTTTTTTCTGCAGAAATGGCAACGGCAGGCTTGTCTTCTGCAATTGTAACATTATCATCAGCTTTTGTCGGTAACTCATCGGAAGAAGATGTGACGACTATATCTGTTTCCGTTGACTCGGCGCTCACTTCCTCGACAGAAATTGCTTCAACAGAAGATTCTTCTTTGGGGGCTGTTTGGGCAGTAGCGTTATCGCTTACGTTCTGAGTACTTGCTTCGGCAACAGCGTCGTCGAGCGGAGACATTTCATCAGCAGAACTTTTTTCTACGGACTCTTCGGTGAGCCCTGCGGTAATTTCTTCAGTGATTTCTTCGGTGATTTCTTCGGTGACTTCTTCAGCGATTTGCACAAGCTCTACTTCATCAGCTTTATTATCTTCACCTGTGTCCACGGCATCCACTTTCACAGGGGGAATGTTGGTACTTACAACATCAATCGTCACGTCTTCTTCAGAAGAAAGAACATTTTTATCGCTTTGAGGTTGTTCTTCTATGTTTAAAAGTATCTCGGTAACTTCTTCCACTTTCTCTTCAGTAATGTCAGATACTACTTCTTTTTCAACTTCTGCAGTTTTACAAATGGGTTCAACCACCTGTACTTCATTAGTTACAACGCTTTTATCACCTAGGGCAACAATTTCTAACGGCTCTTTGATTTCATTTGCAATCGATTTCTCTTCTGAAAAATAAGATTCTTCTTTTTCTTCCGCAACTACATTTTCAATAATTTCTGTTAAAATTGATTGATTTTCTATTATTTCTTTTGAAATAGCGGGAGAGGCTTCAATTGTTGTCTTTTCTTCTGTTACAGCAGCAACAGGAGATTTCTTGACAGCCTTCTTAACAGCACTTGTTTCGGATGGGGTAGCTTTTTTACTGCTTGCACGCTTAGTAGGCGCTTTAACAGTCACAGCTTTTGTTTCGTTTGTCTCGGAAGTTGCAGGGGTGGCAACTGTAGCTGTTTTTTTTGTGCGCGTAGTCTTGGGCGCAGCATTTGTGCTTACACTTTGGGACTGGCTTTTAGGTGTACTTTTTCTTGTATTTTTTTTAGCTACTGCCATAAGAACTCCATCTCATTATTTTAGAATAAAACTAAAGATACTATACTATTATACGATATAACAAGCAAGACCGAAAAACAAAATTTTATAATTTTTTATAAATCCCCTCTATTCTTTTAAGCCTTTATTAATAAGCAATTATAGTTGTTATCGGGAAGATTGAATGTTTTTATGTCCTTGTGTCACAGTTTCGCTGACCACTTTATAAATATTTGGAAAAA
>CAYJHY010000123.1:0-6047 GCA_964369875.1 uncultured Mailhella sp. | reverse complement strand
AAAGGGAATTTTCCCCCTCCCAAACCCTCCCCCTTTCCTCAAAAAACTTTAATAAAGATATATTGAGGAAAAAATCGAAGACATCATTACAACATCGTATAAGGTTTACGTATTTGTAGTCGGGGTGTCTGAGGTATTTTCTTGAATGTTTTCTTCCTGTGTCGAAGAAATATTATTTTTTTTAGAAGGTTTTTCTATAATGGCGTCGATGGCGTATTTGCTGCCTGCTGTCACAAGAGCAAGGCTAGCGATGGAAAGTACCCCTCTAAAACCAAGTGCCGCCGTGGTTGCCGCACCGATGGTGGTGGCAAGCCCCAAGGATCCTGCTTCACGCAAAACTTCCGCGCCTGCTTGTTTTGGGCTCATATCCCCTTTTTTGACTTGTTTGGCAGTGCTTGCCATGGCAACGGTTGCACCTGTAACCACGCCTGCGATTAAACCACCGAGGGCAGTGGCACCAATATTAGGTCTCATAGGTTTTATAGTATTCATAATGTACCTTTTATAGTTTTATACACGATAGTGGATTAATATTATTCTTGTGAAGGGGTGTCAGCACAGGGTGATTCTTCTTGACCGAAATCATCGTCGAAATCGTTTAAATCGTCATCAAAGCCTTGACCATTTTGCATGTTTGCCAATAAGCTTCCAAGCCCTGCCCCAAGCAAATCCTTGAGCGGAGAATAATTATAGAGCGCCAACGCACCGGCACCGAGGGCAAAACCTTTCCAGAAATCGGTTGAAATGTTCTGGAAAAGTCCTAAAAGTTTGTTGGGTTTTGCTTTCCCGTTCATCACATCGCCAACGGTATTATAAATTTCATTCATGCGTTCCATGTCAAAGGCTTGACCTTGTCCGCTTTGAGCATTTTGGTTATTTTGGCCTTGCTCATTTTGCGCTTGAGCCATTTGCGCCATAAATGCCATATGTGCCATATGGTTTGCATGCATTGCGTGATAGGGATGTCCATTTCCACCATGCATATGGCCAAAACCTTGACCGTAATGAGGGCCGTGAGGGAAAGGAGGAGGGAAATGCCCTTGAGCAAAAGGCGCATAAGGGGGAGTGTTCATATAAGGATTTTGACACGCATAGGGCGGGGGAGTCATACCGTGAGGAGCTTGACCATAAGGATTTTGTCCGTACGGATTTTCCCCATAAGAATTTTGCTCGTAAGAACCTTGTTCGTTATTGTCTTGATTTTCAAAGTTATTCCCACCTTGGTATTGATCGGCAGGGATAAAACCATATTGTGGATGGAAGTGATAGAGAGGAGCTTGTGTGTTATATCCCATCTCTTGGTTTTGAAAGTTTGCGCCGTAACCTTGTTGGTTATTACTTTTATTTTTTTTATTTTTCTTAGGTTTATTGGGAAAATTCATAACCTTATCCTCTCTTATAGCGATGATTTGACAATAATTAAATGGTAATGTGACTATTTTGATATTTTAGGCAGATAAAACATTTCTATATTTTTCTGCCAAGGCTTCAAACTGTTTACGATCTTTAGTACTTAAAATTTCATTGAAATCTGCGGGACTGATAACGGAAGTATCGTATTCAAGGGTTACAGTTCGCATTATCAGATTAAGTTTTGATTTACGAATAGCTTTGGGCATGGAAGCATTTTTGTTAGCGTTGATAACCTTCATGGCTTCGTTGTCTGTAAGTAGTTGCATAGAAAATTTAATAACCATCTTACCTGGTTTATGATCGGAAATGGTCAAATATTTTCTGAGGGTGGTAATACTTTGTATGTCCATGATGCTTCCTTTACTTCTTGTTCTTGCGAATTATTTTAAAGAATTTTTTTATTGATATCGATGGCGCTTTCCAACGCATCAGAGAGCAAGTCATTGTCTGACGGTGTGTTATTCTGAGATTTACTTTGTAGCGTCACGTCTATAACAGGATTTTCGTCAAAAGGACGATGAGATAATTTTTGAATATACTTTTGTTTTTGATACGCACTCTTTTCTTTTACCTCGTAAGATAAGAGACGAGAGGAATTACCAAGCACACCGAGAGTATGCACAATATGGAACATGCCAGCCATAAATGGGGATAAATAACCTGTTGCGCCGAGTGTCATACCAAAAATATTGGAGATAAAGGCTAGCCAGAAGTTTTGATTAACAATCTTGATGGCTTGTTTACTCAAGGAGTGAACATAAACGATGCCGTAAAGATCGTCGTTTACCAAGGTGATATCGGCGGCTTCCACAGCTACTTCCGAACCACCTGCTCCAAGAGCAATGCCGATATTGGCTTCGGTTAAAGCCAAAGCATCATTAATACCGTCGCCAACCATAATAACGGATTGATATTTGCTTTGCAGTTCCTTGACAATACTTGCTTTTTGTTCAGGCATAACAGAAGCGTAAAAATCGGTGATTCCTAAATCTTTAGAAAGATTCTGGGCAGTGTTTTTTTCATCACCTGTGATTAAAAACGTACTTTTTATTCCGTTTTCTTTCAAAATATTGATAACATGTTTTGACTCGGAACGTATGGGATTTTCAAAGGCAAGAAAACCCATAAGCTCTGTTTCGCAAGCCACGAATAAAACCGTTTTGCCTGTTTGGCGAAGTTCTGCAATTTCTTGGCGTAAGGAATCGTTTTCAATGGTCATTTCCACCTGATGATAGTCCATAAGTTTACGATTGCCCACAACGATATGATGACCGTTAATCGTGGCGGTCATGCCCATTCCAAGGAAATATTCACAGCAAGTATGGTCGATAGGCTCGATGTGCTTACGAATTGCTTCTTGTTTGATGGCCTGTGCCAAAGGATGGTGGTTGTGCATTTCTGTGGAAAGTACTAACTGTAAAAGCGCTCTTTTTGCGGCTTGTTCAGTGTTATTCTTTAAAGAACTGTCTTGGGATACGGAATCTTTGGTGTTTTCCAATAAATTAAGATAAAATTCTGGACTTTTAATAAGGAGACTATCGGTAAAAGTAGGTTCGGAAGTGGTAAGAGTACCTGTTTTATCAAAACAAATACAGTCCGTTTTGCCTACTTCTTCAAGGTAACGACCACCTTTTATCAAAATATTTCTTTTACTTGCCGCACTCATGGCAGCACTTATGGCGGTACCTGCCGCCAAAGAGGTGGCACAAGGACAGGCCATAACCAAAGAAACGGTAAAGGCTCTCCATAAATCGCCTGTAAAGAAATAGGTGCCGACAGTAGCCAATAAACCAAGGCGTATCATGTTCTTTGCAAGCTTATCCCCCACACCTTCGATGGGGGCCTTATTGGCCACAGAATCTTCCACAAGGCAAAGTATTCTGGAAAGATAGGTTTGATCTCCTACTTTCTGGGCGCAAACATAAATTAATCCTTGGCGAACAAAAGTGCCTGCAAGTACGCTGTCTCCGGTGCTTCGTGAAATAAAATCAGCTCTTCCCGTAATAGGGGATTCGTCAATCAATGCATGACCATCGATGATTTCGCCATCGATACAAACTTTCTCACCTGTGTGTAAAACAACAATGTCGCCTTCGACCAAATCGGAAACTTTTGTTTCCACTTCTACGCCATTAACAAGCCTAAAAGTGTGGTGAGAGGTTTCTTGAAGAATATCGGATATAGATTTTCTGGATCGCTCGGTAACCCAAGCGTTTAAAAGTTCTGCACCTTGGTTGATCCATAAAATTTCAAGTCCAGATAAGGTTTGAGAAGAAAATACTGCAGCCACACAACCTGTACCCAAAAAGCCTTCCAGACTGATTTTTTTCTTTTGTAATTGCTTGTAGCTTTCCTTGAACAAAGGTAAACAAGCTAAAATAGTGATGGCGCCTAAGGGGCTGAGCAAGCTTTGATTAATCGTAAGTTTAAAGATTTTCGTTCTTATAAAAACGCCCGCCATAACAGCGGTGAGGCCCGCAAAGCGAATAGCTGCAGGGCGTACCAAATCTTTCTTGGGTTCTGTGATGCGACAGGCGCATTTAGCGTCACAAACATTTGCAACGAAACGTTTTTTTGTAAGTGCTTCCTTATTTAAAAGAAAGTCCATGGCAAGGTTTATTTGTTGTATAATCGTTTGTAAGTCGAGGTGTTTTGTATGGTAATTAATTACAAGACTGTTACATTTGGCATTGATTCTACAATATAAAATGTGTGGTAAGTTCTGCACGCAAGCCATAACATGAAGAAGCCATGCTTCATTGTATCGGGCTTTTTTTATACAGACACGTAAACGGCCTTTTATATTGTGTCGTATGGTGCAATAATTTTTCATATCTTTTGCCTAGACGTTTATATATTTCAATAATTGAAATTGAAAGTATGTTATGAGTATTTTTTTGTATTTGCTCTATGATTTTCATACTATAGCTTTGATATAAAGCATAAGTCAAGCTATTTTAAAAGAAAAAAAGTAGGATAAAATTTCAATTCATATATTTTAAAAAAATTTAATAATTCAAATTGATATCAAATAAAATCAATTGAAATTGAAATATGGTTTTTTGGAGTTGAAACGTGGTTGCAAAAACACTCTTTTTTTATATTTTTTCTGGGAATTCATTTTCATTTTTATTGGCATGTGTTACTTATTTATAAAAATTGAAATTGATAGAAAGGTCTTCTTCTAACTCGTTGATAAGAAAGGTTTAAATGGATTTTATCGGTTGTTTGTATTTGAAAGATACATTCTTTAATTACCGTGGTGTTGGAAAAATTTGAGGTTTTTTTACTTTATTCCATAATTTTTGGTATAAATCTTCTGCTTCTTTTAATTGCTTGGGGGCTAGTGTGCTTTCTATAGTCTCTAGCATATCGCCAACATATCTATCACTGACTGCGCTTGTAAGTGATAATAATGCATAAGCTTTTACATAATCTTGAGCTGTGTTTTCACCCTTATAATAACGTACACCAAGCTCATAAAGAGCCTCGGCATTGCCTGTCATAGCTTCTTGGTAGATGTCTGATTCTTTCTCAGTATTGGAATTATCTTTAGCACAGGCTTGAATAAAAAATGCAGTAAATAGTAAAAAACAAATTAAATATTTCATCATAGTTCTCCTGAAATGGAATGCAAAACTATAGTTTGGATGTTAATAGCATGTCAACTATAACAAGTAATTAGAAAAAGTATCATCATATAAAAAAAGAACCTTAGTAATAAGGTTCTACTTTTTTGTAATGAGTTTCATGTAAGCCAATCTTACAACTTGGTATAACTATTTTTTAATGTATTGAGAATATAGAACAACTTTCCTTCTTTGAGTAAATAAATAGTATTTGTTTTTTCAGGAAGGGGGGAGTTTGAGGGGGGAAACCTCATTTTTTTCAAAAAAATGGGGTTTCACTCCTCAAAAAATCTTATCTCAAAAAACAGTTTTAATATGCGTGATCTGAAGCCAATTCTTCCTGGGTAACCTTGTGTGAAAACACCATGTAAACCCAAATTTGGTATGCAATAACAACAGGCACACTGATAATGGTTACAATGAACATGATTTGCAAGGTAAGATGACTTGAAGCTCCATTGAATACAGTAACACTATAAGCAGGATCGAGGCTTGAAATAATAATGCCGGGATACATACCCATAACCATGAAAAGGGTGCAAGTCAAAATAAACAAGGCACTGAAAATCCATGGTATAATGTGCTTTTGGGCTCTTAGAGTTACTCGTGCGCCAACTAGACCGACAACAGCAAGAAGTAAAAAGACAATAAAGGCCGGTTTTTGGGCTATGTTTGCAAAAATATTGGTATACACTTCTGTCAAGCCTAAGAAAAGAAGCAAAACAACAAGTACCAAATACCAAATCTTACCGGCAAGCTTTAAAGCTCTTTCTGCAAGGTCTCCGCTAGATTTAAAGTTAATCCAGAGTGCACCGTGAAAAGCAAAGATAAGCACAAAAAGCACGCCACCTGTAAGTCCATAAGGATTGAGGAGTTTTAGAATATTGCCGTGATAAACCCCGTCACCGTCAATGGGAATTCCCATGAAAAGGTTAGCGAACGCAACACCAAGCAAGAGAGCAGGGAGGAATGATCCGAGGAAAAGGGCAATATCACAATATTTTT
>CAYJHY010000122.1:0-6055 GCA_964369875.1 uncultured Mailhella sp. | reverse complement strand
GACTCAAAGCTCTTGCAATGGAACGTCCCAAGGAGGTTTTACCCACACCGGGAGGACCGACAAAACACAAAATAGTACCTTTGGACGCAGGATTAAGTTTGCGAACACTCAAGAATTCTAAAATTCTGTCTTTTATCTTTTCAAGCCCAAAATGATCTTCATCTAAGACCACCTTTGCTTTATTGATATCAAGAGAATCCTTAGAATTTTTTTTCCACGGCAATTCCAAAAGCCAATCAAGATAGGTGCGAATAACATTTGCTTCGGCAGACTCATGCCCCATGGCTGCCAAACGTTGCAGTTGTTTTTCTGCTTCTTTTTTGGCTTCTTTGGAAAGGCCAACTTTATTGATGGCTAGACGCAAATTATCAATATCTTCATCGGCATTATGGTTTTCGCCAAGCTCGGAACGAATGGCTTTCATTTGCTCTCTGAGGAAGTAAGCTTTTTGAGCTTTATCCATTCCTTCGCGTGCAGTGTTTTGGATTCTTGCTTGAATATCGGCAATTTCCACTTCGTGCAAAAGGTGTTTATTGATAAGCTTTAGGCGTTCAATACCATCGATTGTTTCTAAAATTGTTTGCGCATCGTCAATGGTTAGGCGCATATTGGAGGCAATTAAGTCTGCAACTTTACCCGGCTCATTGACTTGCGCCAAGATGTTCATAATGTCGCCCACAGGGAAACTGCGTAATTGCAAAATTTTCTCACTTTGTTCCCTTGCAACACGCATAAGCGCTTCTTCTTCAAGACCGACTTCGGACTCTACTTCGGGCAAAAGCTCCACATCGGCAAGCATATAAGGAGATTCACTGATAACAGCTTTTCTTTTACCGCGTGAAATGCCTTGCACCAGTATTTTAACTTGTCCACCGGGGAGCTTGAGCATACGCAAAATAAGCGCCACAGTGCCTACTTCATAGAGATTGTCGGCAGTGGGATCTTCAGCTTCCATATTTTTTTGCGTACAAAGGAATATAAATTTTGACTGAGCAAACGCTTCTTCAACCGCCAAAATACCTTTATCTCTTGTTTCATAAAGTGGAACAACCATAGAGTTAAACACAACGCTGTCACGCAAAGGCAAAACAGGAATACTTTGGGGGATTTTCTCTATAAGATTTTCCTCATCTTCTGAATCTTCTTCTGTGTTGTTTGGTGTATTCTCTGTTTGCTTAACCCTAATATCTACATCTGTTTTGTCAGAACTATTTTCATTACTATTTTCATTATTTTCATCACTTAAACCGGAATCTTCCACAACTGCAGAAGGTTCTTTCTTTTTTGCTTTTCTTTTTTTATGCTCTTTCGTTTCATCATGAAGTGCATCTTTGTCATGGAGCGCATCTTTTTTATCGTTCATAATAACTACTTTTTTTGTAGGGTTAATATATCTGTATTTTTTAAGTTAAATTATTGGGGGTATATTAAAACTTTTTTTACCTTCATATTCTATCCTATTCTTTTATTACAAATATAGCAATGTATTTTTATGCATGCATTGGATATATCATACATAATTTAAGAATTACTACTATATCAGGACAGAAAATGGTTATTGGCCATACTGATAACCTTACCATCTGCAAGGATGAGGTGGTCAACAAGACGTATACCCATATACTGTAAAACCGTTTTCATCTGGGTTGTCATTTCTGCATCGGCCCAAGAAACTTTTTCAACGCCTCCCGGATGATTATGTACTAAAATAATACCTTTTGCCTTTTTGGCAATAGCCATTTCTGCAACAATTCGAGGTGAACAAGACACACTGTCGATAAAACCTGCACTAAGTTTTTCAAAACCCAGTAACCTGTTGTTGTTATCAAGAAGCGCTGCCCAAACTTCTTCGTGTGGCAAACCGTCAAGCATGCATCGTGCGAGCATGGCAACATCATCAAGGCTTACAGATTTTTTGCTTTTGATTGGTTCTACAAAATAACGGCCAACCAGTTCACGTAATAAAATAAAAAAAGTTTTTGAAGAAGGTCCCATTGAGGAAAAAGCGTCGAGCTCTGTAGGGTGAGCGTTTAAGACACCCCACAAAGAACCAAAACGGGCTAATAGATCTTTTGCAAGAGGCTTTGTGTCCACTCTGGTTTGAACATATCCGAGGAGTAATTCTAAGAGTTCGTAAGATTCAACAGATTGCGTATCTGCCAGTACTCGCTTTCGTAACCTGTCTCTATGTCCGTGATAGTGGGCTTTTTTTGAGGGTTTACTTGCTTTTTTTTTGTTATCGATATCTTGACTTTCCATACCGTCTGTGTGAGCAAGAAAACCTTCTTTGTTTTCATCTTTCTGATGTTGCTCTACACTCAAAAGAGGCAAAGTCTCTGTGTCTGTTTCTTTCAAAATGTCTTTTGAAGGTAAATCAATGTCTTTTTTCTTTTTCATTCAACACCTTTAATTTTCATCTCTTTCTGTTTCAAACATACGTACTTTTGATAAGGAAACAGCACTAGGTGAAAAAATTTCTGCATAAGAAACAATGAAATTTTCTAATACTTGCAAGGGGTTATTCTTGCCGGATTTAACCGCAAAATCAGATTCAAAAATTAATTGAAATATTTTACTCACTCCACAAAAACCCAGTTTTTTTGCTTGTCTTAGCTTCATTTCTTTTTTTGTTGGGAAAATATAAGGGCTTTCCCCGGCGCAAAGTTGCCATAAGGTTCTTGCTTCCTTGGACAACAACGCTAAAAGTGGAAATAAATAACTTTCGCCTTTATCGTCTTCAAGACTGAGGCGTTTCCAAATTGAACCAAGCCGTGCGTTTTCCATATCATTTATAAGATTAAAAATTTGCATTTCAGAAGTGTAGGCTGTAATTTGGGCTAAAACCGAACTGTCAACTTTTCCGTGTTCCGCATAAAGACTTAGTTGCAACAAAAGATTATGTATAAAATACGCATCGGGAATAGCGCTTTCGCATAAGGTGACAAGTGTATTTTTATCTAATTGTAAATCTAATTTTTTTGCTTCTTGGCCTACAAAAGCTTGGATGTTTTTTTCGTTAATGCCAATATTGGAATAATACCAATTTTTTGATTTTGCAAATTCAAAACACTTTAGTTTTGTTATGTGTGCAGGAATTTTGGGTGCATTCTTTTCCCAAGCGCCTTCCATGGAAAATATAGGTAAAATTCCGCTTCTCGCCGAAGCCAGACTTTGCGAGATTTTTTTCCAATCTTGTGCTAAAATAGTATGGGCTTGACGAATAATAATGCATTTTGCGTTAGCACTAAAGGTTTGCATGGTCAATGCATTCCAAAAACGGCTATCTTCAAGTTCATCCGGCCAAAATGTTAAACATTCCACATTGTTCTGCCATAAGCTGTGAACATTACCGAGTGAAGTAAGAAATTCATCAATATATCGTTTTGTCAGGTACATATCCGGACAAACACAAAAGTAAAATCCCGGAACTTCCATGGACTCTTTTCCTATATGAAATGCTTTATTCCCAATCTTTTCAAGTTTATATAACCTAAAAAGATTGGGAACTATAAGGTGTTGAAATGATTTATTCTAACTATCGTTTAATTAATGCAACGCAAGCATACCATTAAAATGTATTTTGCATTTTATCGTATGCGGTATAAACAAGCTCTTTAATGGTGTCGCGAATTGCCTGATTTTCTTCAACTCTTTCGAAGGTTTCTGAATACGAAACAGAGCCGGACGACCAAACAAGGTCTTGATTTTTATCGTAAACAAATATACTCAAAGTACCGATAACAGAGCTGAGAAGTGTTTCGTCACTACTGTTACTGATATAAGAACTTATTTCAAAAGAAGTAAGATTTGCTTCAAGGGAATAATCGGCCGTATCGGCTGAGGTTATCTTGGCAAATTGACGAAGTTGCATTTCAGAATGTAAGCGGTTGCGAAGTTCATAACTTACCCACGGCAAAAGCGAGGATTGCTCAATCTTCGTAATGGCAATGGTTTTATCTCCTTTACCAAGCACAGAATATGTACTGTCCGCTTTTGTCCCCATAAGTGTATAACCGCATGCTTGTAAGTTCAACAAGACAAACGCCATACAAAGCCAAGTCAAAAATTGTAAAGGAGATTTTTTCATATTAGTTCGCCACAATGTTTACAAGTTTACCGGGGATAACAATAACTTTACGCACTGTCAGCCCTTCTAAATGCTTAACAATATTACTTTCAGCCAAGGCTTCCTTTTCCATTTCTTCTTTAGAAGCCTTAGAAGAAACATCCATTTTACTGCGTAATTTACCGTTTACTTGGATAACCACGGTGATGACGTCTTTTTCGAGGGCGTCACTTGCAAAAGTAGGCCAAGCAATTTCACCAACGAGCCCTTCATTACCCAAATCTTTCCAAAACTCTTCACAAATATGAGGCGTTATGGGAGAAAGTAAGGTGATAACGGTTGCCATGGCAGAAGACAGTATTTTTTTACCGCTTTCGGTTTGAGCAAGTTCTTCTTTTACCGCATACATTTCATTGACAAGCTCCATAATGGACGCAATGGCAGTATTGAATTGGAAGCGGTTACCGATATCTTCACCTGCTTTTTTCACTGTGGTATGTTCACGGAAACGCAAATCTTTAGCTTTTTGACTGTCTGCGTCGGCGGCCGTTGCAAAACAAGCTTTACCGGCAGAAAGTACAGGACGAAGTTCTTGATAAAGTCGCCATACTCTCTGTAAGAAACGAGCAGAACCTTCTATGCCTGATTCACTCCAGTCGAAATCTCTTTCCGGAGGTGCTGCAAAAAGGCAGAATAGACGAACGGTATCGGCACCGTAGCGGGCTATCATATCCGTTGGGTCAACAACGTTGCCTTTGGATTTAGACATTTTTGTACCGTCTTTAAGCACCATACCTTGGGTAAGGAGATTGGCAAAGGGTTCAGAAATTTCATTTGGAAGATAACCAAAATCACGCAAAACTTTTGTAAAGAAACGAGCATACAAAAGGTGTAAAATAGCGTGCTCTACCCCACCGATATATTGATCGACAGGAAGCCAGTAGGAAGTGGCTTCTTTAGAGAAGGGTTCGTTTTCATTACGTGCATCGGTATAACGAGCAAAGTACCAAGAAGACTCCACAAAAGTATCCATGGTATCGGTTTCACGGCGTGCGCTTTTGCCACATTTAGGGCAAGGAGTGATTGCGAAAGATTCGCAGTCCGCAAGCGGTGAACGTCCGTCTTCATGGGTTTGCACATCAAGGGGCAACATGATAGGCAAATCTTCTTTATTTGCAGGAACCATTCCACACTCGTCACAATAAACGACAGGAATAGGAGTTCCCCAATATCTTTGACGTGAGATATTCCAGTCTCTCAAACGCCAATTAACAGTCTTTTTACCTTTTTGCAATGCTTCAAGTCCCGAGATTACTTTAGCTTTGCCTTCTTCGTTGGCAGTACCGCTGTATTCGCCGGAATTAATCATGATACCGGGTTCTGTAAAAGCTTCTTCGAGGCTATTGACATCAATGTCTTCACCGTCGGCAGAAATAACGGCCTTGAGAGCCATTCCGTATTTTTTAGCAAATTCAAAGTCTCTTTGGTCATGGGCAGGAACAGCCATAACAGCCCCTGTACCGTATTCGGCCAAAACAAAGTTGCCGAGCCAAATGGGAATGCGATCGCCTGTGAAGGGGTTCAAACAGTAAGTGCCTGTAAACACGCCTTCTTTTTCAAGATTGTCGGATTGACGATCTAAACGATCCATGTTTTTAATCTTATTAATGAACTCACGGATTTCTGCTTCATTTTCTTGGCCTTTAATAAGGATTTCCACTAAAGGATGCTCGGGAGCCAAGGTCATAAAAGTCACACCGAAGATGGTATCGGGGCGAGTGGTAAAGACAGCAATTTCCGCATCACTGTTTTCTACTGGGAAAATAGCTTCTGCACCGATTGATTTCCCTATCCAGTTATTTTGCATAGAAATAACGCGGTCGGGCCATCCACCCTCAAGGCTTTTCAAATCCTCAAGAAGTTCATCGGCATAGGCGGTAATTTTCAAGAACCATTGGGTCAAGTCTTTTTGTTCTACAACATTGTCAC
>CAYJHY010000121.1:0-6057 GCA_964369875.1 uncultured Mailhella sp. | reverse complement strand
GGAAAATGGCAGGGTGATCTCTATCTTAAATTACAAATCAGGTAAAAGGAGTTTGATGTGAATATTTTAATTTTTGGTCCTAACGGCAGCGGAAAAGGTACTCAAGGCGATCTTATTATGGAAAAATATGGCGTCTCTCACATTGAATCCGGTGCAGTTTTTCGTAAACACATCGGACAAGGTACAGAGCTTGGAAAAAAAGCAAAAGAATTTATAGATAGAGGCGATCTCGTGCCTGATGAAATCACCATTCCCATGATTCTTGAAATTCTCAAAGAACAAGGCGACAGCGGTTGGCTTCTCGACGGTTTCCCAAGAAACATGGAACAAGCAGAAAAGCTTAAAGAAGCCCTTGCTTCAGCAAATATGAAGCTCGACTATGTTGTAGAAATTATGCTCGACAGAGAAACTGCCCGTAACCGTATTATGGGACGTCGTCTCTGTGCTAACAATAACAACCATCCTAACAACATTTTCATCGACGCCATTAAACCAAGCGGTGATGTTTGTCGTGTTTGTGAAGGAGCTCTCAGCGCTCGTGCAGACGACCAAAACGCTGACGCCATTAACAAAAGACATGATATTTACTATAACACCGTTGACGGTACCCTCGCTGCCGCTCACTTCTTTAAAAAGGAAAGCCAAAACAGCGACACCGTTTACATCGAACTCGATGGTAGCGGTAGCATCAATAGCATTAAAGAAACTCTCTTGGCACAGTTGAAATAGTTTTTATAAGAGATTTTTTTGGGGGAAATGATTTCCCCCAAGCCCCCTCAATTGCAAAGCCCTGTAAACTTCGTTTGCAGGGCTTTGCAATTGTGGTTTTTAGGTAATTTAGAGTTCCTGCATTAAAAAAGATAAAGAAAAAGCCCCAAGTTATTGGGGGTAACATTAAGTTTAAAATAGCAAACGTATGGTTTTTCAGGAAGGGGGAGGGGTTTCCCCCTCCCAATAATAAACAAACTGGATTGACATGAAAAAGCTTTAAATTGCATAAATTATTGTTGACAGTTAGGAATAATTCAAGTACATCTAACGAATTAAATAGAACGATATTGCCACTGGGTTAATAAGTGGAATATGTTATAAAGTCTTTGCAGTATTGAAGTTTTCTTTATAACAATGGCACGTAACTTGGGTTAACTACCTGATTTTTAATTATATACCATTGGGTTAATAAGTGGTATATGCTCATGAATCACTTGCATTTTGAGTGAAATTTCCGAGCGTAAAAAAATAATTTTTTGTCGTTGAAACAAGTAGCTTGTTTCACATCTAATCTCGTATTCATTTCACTACCGAATAAAAGGTATGTTTTAAAGCTATCAGGAGCGTTTTTTATGAAAGTTGTTAATGTTAACATTCCACAAAGTGCCGATACCCAAGTTCTTCACAATCCCATGGCAGGCGATATTATAGCATTGAATTTTCCCACAACGGATGTAGCTCTCAGCCGTGTGGGAGATAATCTTGTTTTTGAGTTTTCAAGTGGCAGATCTGCTGTTTTAAACGGTTTTTACAATGTTTATAATTCTCAAAACATGCCAACCTTCCTCGTAGATGATCAAGAAATTCCGGGTGAAGTATTTTTTGCCGCAATGGAGTCTTCCGATCTTATGCCTGCCGCCGGTCCAACCGCAAGCACACAAAATGCTGACGGTTCTTTTTTTAATGCAGGGAGTGGTCAAGAGCTTATGACCGGAACAGGTGAAGGCATGGAAGGCGAAAGTTTTACCTCCGGACTCACCAGAAATATTTCTTTTACCGGTGCACCCGAAACAAATTCAGTGTTGTTAGCGTCTGCTCCCATTGATACAAATGTTCCTCCTGTAAGCACCATTCCTCCAACCGGAAACGGTACCGGCTCTGATGGCAATGGTGGCAGTAGTGGCAACGATGGCAGTGATGACAATAATGAGCTTCCATCTTTAGGTGGTGGTGGCACGAATCCCCCTGCTCCTACAACAACAGCAACTTATGATGTTAATGAAACAACTATGTCTGCCTTCGGTATGCGTTCTTTAGATGATCAACAAACTACATTAGATACCCATGATAACTACGTGTTTAATGTATCTTCTACCAACGGTAATGCCTTTGGCATGAGAGCCGGCGGTGGTTCAGACACCAAAGCGTCTAATACCATTACAGGCGGAGACGGTGAAAACTCCGTAATCATGAATATTTCTAATGTCGCGACAAGTCAAAATTTTATCGCTAACTCACAAACAATGACAGCTATGCATGCCAACACCGATGACAAAAAAGCCAATGTGCAAAACAACATTGAGCTAGGCAAAGGTAATGACGTGGTCGATATTAATGTTGAGGGCGGTAGAGGTCTTGTAGCGAATACTACCGGCATTAAAGCAGACTCTTCCAATACCATTGCCATGGGTAAAGGTAGTGATAAGGTAACTATTGATGCTGTAGATGGTATGTCTGCCGTTGTGAGTGCTAAAAAAGCAACCTCTGTAAATAGCATTGAGCTTGGCAAAGGTAATGATAGCCTCGATATTACAGCTGAAAAATATGGAATGCGTGCCATAAATCAAGATGCAAGTAACCAAGATGCTCTCTATCAAAATGCCGAAGCGATTAATAGTATTGAAGCAGGAAACGGCAAAGACAGCGTAACCATTCAAGCTGAAACCGCCATGCGCGCTGTGGGCGGTACAAACAGCATTGATTTAGGAAACGGTAATGATAGCCTCTTGATTGACGGTAAGATTAGCGCAACCGTTACAGGTCAAAATATTATTGATGGTGGAGCCGGAAACGATTCTCTAAGACTTGAAAATATTAATACTGAAAATTCCTACGTGTTTAGCGGAAATACTGCTGACTTTACTGTGGAAACTGCCGATGCAACCTTCAAAAATTTTGAAACCTTTGAGTTTGGTGACAGTAAAGATAACGTTGATTTTTCAAACTTTACTTCAGCAACAACTATTTATACACATAAAGGCAATGACACTATTATTAGTGATAACACGGTTAATGATTCCGTGTTTGCAGGTAAAGGCGACGACTTGATTCGCTTTAATGCAGGTGATACTCTTGATGGTGGAAACGGTTTTGATATCGGTGTTGTAAGCGATGCTACTCAGCTTGATTTTACCAAGTATAACAACGTAGAGCTTTTTGTGGCAGGTAATGTTGCGGGTGACAATGTGACTCAAGTTTTAGAAAGCCTAGGTCTTTCTATTAAAAACGGAAAAATAGAAGCTTTAGATGTTTCAATATGGAAAGAAAATGCTACACAAGATCCAAACAACCCATACACTTCGTATACCAACGAAGACAATGGCGCTACGATTTGGGTTCAAGACAGCGTAAACCCAAATATCCCTCCCGCCACAACCTTTGCTTCCTTTATGCATGATATTCGTCCTATGTCATTGTATTACGGTAATGAAAATATCACTACGGATGACAATCTCATTAAAAGTGATGACAATTCCGGAATGGAACAAAGCCTTGCCGATACCTTGGAAAGCTATATGGATATTGTGAACGAAGCAAACGAAAATATAGATCTTACTTCAAAAAGCTTTATGACAGAACATGGCATGAGCTATGAAGAAGGTACCCTCGTTCTGGATGCAAATTGGGATTACGACGGTATATGGCGTAATACTGCAACCGGATTGGAACTCGATAACGATATTCAAAAAGAAGTAGAAATCACCGCTATCGCAGGATAATTTTTATTTTCTCTATTTATTTTTTGGGGGAAATGATTTCCCCCAAGCCCCCTCAAAATAAAGCCCTATAAACTTCGTTTATAGGGCTTTATTTGTGCGTATTTGTGTTTTCGCTTTTTCTATTTTGAAAAGATTTTTTTGGGGGAAATGATTTGCCCCAAACCCCTACAGGACTTTGCGCTTGTGAGTCTTTGTTTATTTAGAATTCCTACATTA
Source organism: uncultured Mailhella sp. (assembly GCA_964369875.1). Taxonomy (GTDB): domain Bacteria; phylum Desulfobacterota; class Desulfovibrionia; order Desulfovibrionales; family Desulfovibrionaceae; genus Taurinivorans. The sequence continues at coordinate 2,131 of CAYJHY010000121.1, read as the reverse complement.
TAAAAAGATAAAAAAAAGCCCCAAGTTATTGGGGATGTATTATATTATAAATTCAAACTTAAAGCGAAATGCGATAAAATTGTAAACGTATGGTTTTTCAGGAAGGGGGAGGGTTTGGGAGGGGGAAAACTCATTTTTGACTCAAAAATGGGATTTCCCTCTCCCAATATATAATTAATTACCTAATCAACTAAAACCAGCTGGCAGTTCTTTGTTTTGCAAGGGCTTCGCTTTGTTCTTCGAAGCTTGCAAAACCGGCTTGCTGTAGGGCGTCGAGAACGGTTTCGTCCCAGTTCCAAGCAGCATAGATGGTTGGTTTGTGGAAGATGGAGCGGAAGGTTTCCACTTCTTTACGACATTCGCTTTCTTTTGGTGTGCCAAGGGCGTTACGTAGATTTTCGTGTAATCTGGTAATTTCGCCTTCGTACCAATCGTGAAGTTCTTTGCCGTCAACATACTTTTTGAGGATATGGTCGTAGTTGTGTGCGGCCATAAGCTTTGCAAGTTTGTTGTAGTGCTGTTTGCTGAGCCATTTACCAAGTTCTGAGGATGGGATATTTTCTGCTTCAACAGCTGCGATATCGAGTTTTGTTTGGTAGTAGGTGTCAGGTACAACAGAAGCCGAAACGATACCTGCGATGGCCACAAGTCCTCTGAGGATAAGGCTGTTGGAAACACCCTGACCGCAGAAGCCCACTTTTTTACCGAATTTTTGTCCGGTAAAGATAGTTGTGAGAAGTGCCCATACAACAGCCGGATCTTCTTCATCATAGATGTGTGAGAGGCTTGCGTTGTCACGGTCGGTAGCGAGTACCATTTGTGTCATATCGTTTGAACCGATGGAGAAGCCATCGAATTCTTGGATAAATTGGCGAGCCAAGATGGCGTTTGAAGGAACTTCGGACATTTGGATAACTTTGAGACCGTCTTCACCGCTCTTGAGCTTGTGAACGGTTTCAAGGTAGTTACGCATGGCGCGAGCTTCTTCAAGGGTACGCACAAATGGAAGCATGATTTGGAGGTTGTTTCCGCCGTATACACCACGAGCAAGTTTGAAGGCTTCGAGTTCCCAGTCATGGATATGACGAGAAACACCGCGGTAACCGAGCATTGGGTTGTCTTCAAAGTTTTCGTAGAGGGAACCGCCGAGGAGGTTTCTGTATTCGTTGGATTTAAAGTCTGTGGTACGGTAAACAATTGGTTTGCCGTAGAAGGCCATAGCAAAAAGGCTGAGGCTTTGAGCAAGGGTTTGGATGTAATGTTCCTTACCTGTTCTATAGCCACGACTTTTGATGATTTCGGCAATTTTAAGAGTAACAGCTTGGAGCTCTTCCATTTCTTTACTCATACCGCATTTGAGGCTTACTTCACGACGAAGTTCTCCGATGCGTTTCATAGCGCCGAGAAGCACTGGGCTTTCTTTGACTTTTTCGTATTGTGTATGGGTTAATTCGTCAATACGTGTTAATTCTTTTTGTAAAGCATCTTGCTCGCCCGTGAACAAGGAAATAGCTTCTTCGTAACCAAAGATAATACGGATATGCTCTTTCATGCTGGTGGATGTGCGGAGCAAGTCTTGGTAGCGAACGGCAAATTCCATATACTCGTCAAGTTTGTATTCGAGTTCACGAAGTTTACGTTGTTGAGCCAAGATATCTTCTGTTCCTTGGAGTTCTTGAGCTGCAAGGGCATCGATTTCAGGTCCGAGACCGGTGATGTGTCCTACGTGTTCACGAAGTTTCAAATCAAGGGAGATAAGACCTGCAGCAAGCTGTTCTTGTACAATTTTGGTGAGGGTGTTTTCTTTATGAGAAAGCATTTGAGAAACTTTGTCTTCCAAAGTTCCGTTGTCAAAGGCTTCCAAGGCTTGTGGGTGAACACCGACGTTACCAAGCATAAATTCAGCACGCAAAAGACCGACTTCAAAATCTTCCACATTACGAAGACGCGAAAGGAAGAGGGCTTGAGTAACGTCCGCAAGCACAAGACCCACACGGGTTTTGGTTGTAGGAAGTTTGTCAAGTTCCATTTCTCCGCCGATATCTTCGAGGGGAAGAAGTCCACGGTAAACACGTCCGCGAGTTCCGTCAACGGTGATTTCTTGTCCGTCGAGGGCACGCAAAGTTTCAGA
>CAYJHY010000120.1:0-6077 GCA_964369875.1 uncultured Mailhella sp. | reverse complement strand
CGTGGGAGGGGGAGAACTCTATTTTTTTCAAAAAATAGGTTCTCCCCCTCCCACAAAAAACCACAAAAAAACTAACTATTAATCATCACCGACGGAAAGGGCGGCGAGGAAAGCTTCTTGTGGAAGTTCCACGTTGCCCATGCGTTTCATACGTTTTTTACCTTCTTTTTGTTTTTCAAGAAGTTTACGTTTACGGGTGATGTCACCGCCGTAACATTTTGCGGTTACGTTTTTACGGAACGCGGATACGGTTTCACGAGCGATAACTTTTTGCCCGATGGCCGCTTGGATAGCGATTTCAAACATTTGTCGTGGGATGGTTTTCTTGAGTTTTACCGCTAAGTTTCTGCCGTAGTAATAGGCTTTGTCACGGTGAACGATAACTGCAAGAGCATCAACGGGTTCGCTATTAAGCATAATATCGAGTTTGCAAAGGTTTGATGCACGGTAATCGATGGGTTCGTAGTCCATGGAGGCATAACCTTTGGTACTTGATTTAAGCCTGTCAAAGAAATCGTATACAATTTCTGCAAAAGGGAGTTCATAGGTAATAACCACGCGTGAGGTGGTCAAATAACCCATGTTTTTTTGGATACCGCGTTTTTCTTCGCAAAGCTTCATAACGTTGCCAACATATTCTTGGGGAACGTGGATGTCCATCTTTACATAAGGTTCATACAAAGTCTCGATTTTGCCTGGATCGGGGAGCTTTGAAGGGTTATCAACACTCAATTGTTCGCCGTCGGTGGTGGTTACCTTGTAGATAACGGAAGGCGCAGTGGCGATAAGCTCCACTTGGAATTCACGCTCAAGACGTTCTTGAATGATTTCCATGTGCAAAAGCCCAAGGAAACCGCAACGGAAACCAAAACCCAAGGCTTGAGAGGTTTCGGGCTCATAGGAGAAAGCGGCGTCGTTGAGCTGCAGTTTTTCAAGAGCAGTTTTGAGGTTTTCGTACTCGGCGGAATCGGTGGGATATAGCCCACAAAATACCATAGACTGAACTTCTTTAAAACCGGGAACGGGTTCAACAGCAGGACGGGAAGAAAGGGTTATGGTATCACCAACTTTGGCGTCTCCAAGTTCTTTGATATTTCCGCATAAAAATCCTACTTCCCCTGCGCTGAGGGTTGGCATATCTTTGGGAGTGGGAGAGAACACACCGAGGCGAATAACTTCGTATTCTCTTCCTGTGGCCATAAGACGCACTTTGTCGCCTTTAGAGATAGAACCGTCCACGATTCTGAAAAGAACCACAACCCCTTGATAGGAATCATACCAAGAGTCAAAAATAAGGGCTTTTAAAGGAGCTTCGGGGTCGCCTTCGGGCGCAGGTAAACGATTTACAATGGCGTCCAGAACTTGGTCGATATTGAGACCTGTTTTAGCAGAAACGGGCACGGCATCGGTGCAATCAAGACCGATGCTTTCTTCAATTTCTTCACGCACTTTGTCCACATCGGCGCTTGGCAAATCCATTTTATTGAGCACGGGCACAATTTCATGGTTGTGTTCAAGAGCAAGGTAGACGTTTGCAAGGGTTTGGGCTTCCACGCCTTGGGTAGCGTCAACAACAAGAAGCGCACCGTCACAGGCGGCCAAAGAACGAGAAACTTCATAGTTAAAGTCAACGTGGCCCGGGGTGTCGATAAGATTTAGAATATATTGGGTGCCATCGCTGTGATTGTAAGGAATACGCACGGTTTGGGCTTTAATGGTGATACCGCGTTCACGCTCAAGCTCCATATTATCGAGATATTGTTCTTTCTTTTCACGATCACTCACCAAATTGGTAAACTCCAAAATGCGGTCGGCCAAGGTAGATTTCCCGTGGTCAATATGGGCAATAATAGAAAAATTACGGATTTTTTTTAATGGGGTCATAAGTATCTCATGCACCGGCTTTCGTAAAGCCGGGTATGTAGAGCTTGCGCTCCAGTTTGTTGAGCAAATGGGTTGCAATGGTTACTAAGAATAAATAATAACAACTTGCCACAATGTAAACTTCTGTGGGACGAAATGTTCGAGAAGCCAAAATTTTCGCTTCACCTGTAAGCTCCATATGGGTCACAATATATGCCAATGAGCTGTATTTTATTAAGTAAATAATTTCGTTGCCGCATCCGGGGATAGCACGACGGCAGGCTTGTGGGACAATAACTGTCCAGATGATTTGCCATTTCGACATACCAAGGGCTTGGCCAGCTTTGATTTGTCCATGTTTTATGGATATAAGAGCGCCCCGTACATATTCTGACTGATACGCACCTGTGCAGAAAATAAAACCGATAAGGGCGGCCATGTAAGGATCTAAGTAAATTTTTATATAAGGAAGACCGAAATATAAAATCATAAGTTGTATGGCAAGGGGAACTCCACGCACAACAGAAACAAATATATCAGCAGGGATTTTCAAGTATTTTGGGCCAAATACTCGGATAACACCCATGATAATTCCAAACCCACCTCCAATTAAAGCGGCCGGAATAATCAACCATAGGCTTTCTAAAAGCCCACCTGTCAAACGAGGCAGAACTTCATCCCAAATAAACTGCATATCAAGAAAATCCATGGCTACTCCCTAGTTTTTTCCCGTATCGGAGTCAACAGATTCCGCAGATTCCGCAGATTCCGCAGACGCACAGGCAGTTTTATCCTTTTGTGGCTCCTCCAGTAAGTTACTGAGACGAGAACAAAAATCTTGCGTACGAGTATTCGCGCCTTCGGCCAACAGAACCGAAGGTTTATCTTGTTCAATAATAGAACCCTTTTCCATAAACAAAACTTCTGTGGCAAGGGAGCGTACAAAATCCATTTGGTGAGTAGCCATAATCATGGGCATACCGTTTGCCGCCAAATCTTTGATAACGTTTAAAACTTCGCCGACAAGTTCGGGATCGAGAGCGCTGGTAGGTTCATCTAAAAGCAATACTTTAGGATCCATGGCAAGGGCTCTTGCAATGGCAACCCTTTGTTTTTGACCGCCTGAAAGTTGTGCGGGATACAATCCTGCTCTGTTGGCAAGCCCTACCCTGTTGAGCTCATGGCGAGCCCTTTTATTGGCTTCTTCCTTGCTCATTTTACGAACCTTACGCAAAGCAAGATTTATGTTTTCAAGAGCGGTCAAATGATCGAACAAGTTGAAATCCTGAAAAATCATTCCTACGTTTTGGCGTAAAAAGCACAAATCGGCATTATTTTTTAAGTTAATTAGCTTACCTTCCAAAAAAATATCACCGCTATCGGGAGCAATTAAATGGTTAATGCACTGCAAAAAAGTGCTTTTGCCGGCACCTGAGGGACCGATAAGAACTTTTAAGTCACCGGCTTTTACGCTAAGCGACACATCATTCAAAATAAGACGTTTCCCGAGAGTAACATAAATATTTTGAGCGCTAAGGAGTATATTTTCATTTGTATTCATAATCATCTCTTTTAATTAGGCGGATATGCCGTGGCCGGCGATAGCATACTTACGTTCCAGAAAACGCAAAACACGTACCCCAACAAGGGTAATAAGGTAATATAATATACCCGCCATAATATAAAGCGGTAAATATTCATAGGTTCTGGCCGCGACAAAATTTGTGCGTGCCATAATATCGGGAGCACCTAAGGCAAAGCATAAGGCAGAATCTTTTAGCATAATAGAAAACTCATTGGACCAACCTGCTACAGAATGGCGCAATGCTTGTGGTAAAATAACACTTTTTATGGCTTTTGCGTCGGTCATGCCAAGGGCACGTGCTGCCTTCATTTGACCGTATGATATAGACTGAATAGCGCCTCTGAAAATTTGTGATTGATAAGCGGAACTAGCAAGACCAAGCACTATACAGCATACGGAAACAACATCAAGATCAATACTCAAATAGTTAAAAATGCCAAAGTAAAACAAGAAAAGAAGCAGTAAAATCGGCATACCGCGAAAAAACCAAACATAAAGCCCTACCGCTTTTTGCGTGAATTTCGAACCATACACTTGCATGACCGCAAGGGGTAAGCCAAGCAAAAAACCTATGGCCAAGGAGCCGATTACCAAAACCAAGGTTATAAAGCTTCCCTGTAAAATATAGGGCATATTTTCTAAAATTGTCAGTAATGTTTGCACGTTTTTCTCAGGTATTATAAATTCTTTTTAAGTTGTTGTGGGGAAGGAAAAATTTTATATATAAAAATCTTTCCTTCCCCCAATAATTTCAAATCATGAAGAGAAAATCCCTTCTGACATTAGTTATTTTGCTAAATACTTATCGTGCAATTCTTTCCAGAAAGGATCTGCTTTCAAAAGAACATAACCGTCGTTAATCATTTTGATAAGTTCTTTATCTTCATTTCTCATAGCCACACCAAAGGTGTCGCCTTTTGCGTATGTACCGACAGAAACGATGTCTTTACCATTTTTGATAGCATCTTCCATTGGAGCGCTGTCAATAGCAATAGCATCAACACGGCCGTTGAGCAAGTCTTCAACTGACATAGGAGGAGAATCATAAGCTTGTAATTTAACAGGAAGATTTTCAGATTTAATGCGATCTTCAAGCATGGTGTGTTCGTTGGTACCACGTTGTACACCAAGTTTATAATTGCCTGAGAAAACTTGTTCTACAGTAAGCTTGGAACCGTTTTTAACTGCAATGTTTTTAGTGATTTCGTAGTAAGGCTCAGAGAAAGTAACCACTTTTTTACGCTCGTCTGACATGCTCATGCCGGAACAAACCATATCAATTTTTTTAGCCAACAACGCAGGAATAATGCCGTCCCAGTTAATAGGCTTATGCTCAACTTCAAAGCCCATTTTATTGGCAATCCAAGTCATAGCTTCAACATCAAAACCTGTAGGTTTACCGTCGGCTCCTACAAACGCAAAAGGTGGGTAGTTTGCATCGATACCGTTAACATAAGTTTTGGCATCGGCGTTTACACTTGTACAGAAAAGCATCGCAAGTGCGACTAAACATTGAGAAAAACGTTTCATTTTTACTCCAAAGTTTTAAGGTTTTCAAAAACTAAAACTAAATTGTAGTTTTCTCATAAAATCAACATGTTATTACATGTGATACCAAATTGTCTCAAACTTGTGACAAAATAACGCATTGTGTGAAAAAAATCAAGTCTTGTTTATATGTAAAAATAAACTTACCATATATATACACGTCATTCCAATTTACTTGTTCTTGGGAGAGGGAAAACCCCTTTTGTGTACAAAAGGGAGTTTTCCCCCTCCCAAACCCTCCCCCTTTCCTCAAAAAACTTTAATAATAGGACGGTCAAACTCTAAAAAGCATGTGTTACATTATTTTAGAGTGTTAGCTTTAAAGAAAATTGAAATAATGTGCATATAAACAATACAAATTTAAGGAGAAAATATTCACTATGCGCCCTTCAAAAGATTTTTTAAAAAAATACGCCCTCTTAATAGCCGCCTTTATCCTGTCACTACTATCTATTTTACATAGTCATTTTAGTGAACAAACCGAACCTAGCTATAACTCACAAAGTCCATTCGAACCAAAACAAAACAATCAACAACATCTTAAAATTCAACAAGCCTTTTGGAATGAAAAAGACAACACCAATCCCCTCCCCTATACTCTTGACAGAGTGATAGACGGAGACGGTATTTTTCTTAAGCAAGGCGGTGAAAAATTTTCTGTCAGGCTGTACGGTGTTGATTCTCCTGAATACAAGCAGGCCTACGGCAAAGAAGCACTTATATTTTTAGAAACGCTTCTTGCAGAAAATCCCATAGAACATTTACAAATTATCTACGTTCGAGGCGACAGGCTGTACGGTATTCCCTACCTCGAAAACGGGCAAAGTCTTCAAGAAATTCTTCTTGCAAACGGCATAACTTGGTATTCCGATAAATATTGTCAAATAAACAACCTTTGCATTAAATGGCAAAAGCTTGAAAAACTCGCCAAAAAAGAAAAACTAGGCCTCTGGCAAAACAAAAACGCCATTTCACCATGGGCATGGAAAAGACAAAATCGATAAATTAATGATTTTTGTTTATTGGGAGGGGGAGAACCTATTTTTTGAAAAAAATAGAGTTCTCCCCCTCCCAAACCCTC
>CAYJHY010000119.1:0-6088 GCA_964369875.1 uncultured Mailhella sp. | reverse complement strand
CCCAAACCCCCTTCAAAAAACTTTAATTTGTGAAAGTATAGTTTACTTAATAAAAAATATCATACGGCATTTGAATATTCATTAAATTATCAAACCTAATATTAATGCAAAATGCTCTAAGGTTACGTTGTTTACTCGTCAACCTTTCTATAGGGTTCTTAAAAAAGAATCTTATAGAAAGGTTGGCAAAATCGCGTAGCGAAATACTTTATTTATTTTGAAGTTAATCTTTGATAATCAAATAAAGTTATTGGGGAGCATAAACTCCTTTCATTGTCCCTCCCATACCGCACATCTGAGAGTCAGGTGAAACTGTAATCAGTATATTTGCGCCTTCAAAACTTCCACTTATTGAATCGTCATTTTGAGCACAAAGGAAAAACTTACCATCAATTTCGCATGTACTTTCATACATACATGTCCAGCGAGCTCTTGACGCCTCAGCGGTACTTATAAAAATATTAAACGTGTTGTTTTTAACTTCACTTATCTTTATAATTCCACTCATTACTTCGGATGACAATCTATAGCTTGGTTTTAACTCAACAGCAGGCTGAGGCTGTTCATTTTTTGCACTTGAACGTTTTGCAAGTTCTTCTTGACTGATTCGAGTACCGAGAGCATACGTTCTCGAACCGTCTTTATGGAATAAAGTGACACGGATTCTGGTCTTTTTATCGGCAAGAGCGCCGTTATCCTGGACAAGCAAATCTAATTCTACCGGAGTATTGACATCAACCGAGAAGGATGTGTCATTGGGGTTTAAAACTTTTCCTTGATTTTCAACTTGTATGATTCCCATTGCAGAAGTTTTGACATCTTTTGTTTTCCAACTACCCGACTTTCCGCCGGCATTTTCTAATCTTATCGCAATAACAGGGCTCGCACCTTTAACAAGAACTTTTATAAGAGTATCGTTTTTGCTGTCGGGAGTGAATGTATCAAGACTCATAGTATCTTTACTATGGGCTACTATAAGAGCCGTACCCGGTTTTTTAGGTTCGGGAGCAACAAGGCCTTCTGTTATTTTAACTTCACTTGTTTTTGCACCATCAGGATTTTTTAATAGGGCTACAATTTCAGTATATCCTTTTTTTTCTGCGGTTTCTATAAGCTTGCTGAGATTCTCCTTGAGATAGTTTTTGTCGATTTCTTTTGAAAGCAATAACTTTACTGCCTCTGTTTGACCATTATACACAGCAACACTCAGTGCTGTTTGATTTTGGGCAACAATATTGAGGTAGGCCCCATTGTCGAGCAACAGGTTTATCACTTCAATGTACCCGTTTTGAGAAGCTGCAATAAGAGGGGTGTATCCGCTGTAAGATTGATTATTAACCTTAGCTCCTTTTTCTATCAGCATTTTAGCTATAGCAGTATTTTCCCCAACTGCATCAAGGGCAACAAAGCCGGCACTATTTTGTGCGTTAACCTCAGCTCCTTTGTCCAATAGTAATTTTACTATTTCTTCATGCCCTTCTGCAGAAGCTATTCTGAGGGCTGAATTGGTGCTGTAGGTAACACCGTCTTTAGTATTTTCCTTACCTATGTACTGTTCTAATATTTCTTTTGTAATATTAGTATCTTTATGTTTAGCGGTGATAAAAGAGTAACCGCCTTTATCAAAAATATTGGGATCGGCTTTATTTTCTAAAAGTAGTTTTACCATTTCAATATTTCCGATAGCGGAGGCAAGCATAAGAGGGGTCAAGCCAAGATTTGCTGGGGTATTGATCTTTATACCTTCCTGCAAGGCTCTTTTCGCTTCTTTTATATTACTATTAATAACCGCATTTATAAGGTTGGGAGCAGTTGAAACATTAGCTTTTTCCAGTAAAGCAATTATGTCAGAATGCTTTTTCGCTTTGGCTATGTCCAGAAGGGTTTCGCCTCTAGGGGTTTTAATATTGGGATTTGCGCCGTTATCTATCAAATAATTAACTATATCTATATGTCCGCCACTGACAGCTCGAGTCAAAGGAGAGTAACCCTCTTTTATTTGCCCATCAACAACCGCTCCATTTTTATGAAGAAGCTTTACAATGTCAAGAAATCCACCCCATGATGCTGCATCTAAGGCTGTATCATTAATTTCATTACGGAAAAAAGGTTTAGCACCATGTTCTAAGAGTAGCTTTACAATTTCCAGATTACCATTTGTGGACGCACAAACTATTGGGGAAGAAGCAGGGAAAAGTCCAGCCTTCCCTATATCAGGTTTTTTTTCTAAAAAAACTTTTACACCATTAATTGGAAGTGTTTCGTCGGTGTACTCCATAAAACAAAAACCACCGGCATCATAAGCATTGACAAAAGCACCGTTTTGGAGAAGAAGTTCTATAATTTTTTTGTTTCCTTCAATGGTGGCAACAATGAGAGGTGTAAATCCAAATGTTGTTTGGAAGTTAACTTTTCCGCCATTTTCTATAGCCTTCTTTACTTCATCATAGTTATTATTAAGAACGGCTTTAATCACTGCATCATGATTTTTCTCCTTAGCTTTTGCAAAAAGTTCAGGGGATAGGGAGTTTTTATCTATTTTTTTAGTTTCAGAAATAGCAAGGCTTTCTGTTGCTTTTACTTCGCCTTTAATATTGGCAGGATTTTTTAATAGAGCTACAATTTCAGGATGACCTTCTTGGGTGGCGATATCAAGGGCTGTTTGCTTATTTTTATTTTTTAAAGTAATGTCAGCCCCGTTATTTAACAATAATTCAACAATATCTTTAGATCCCTTATTTGAAGCGAGCATAAGCAAAGTGTAACCATCTTCTTTGTAAGGGGTATGTTTTTTGTTTTTTGTTATTGCTAGCATGTCTGTTCTTTTTTCCTTATCACCCCATTTAGAAGTTTTAACCCAAGTGAGGCTTGCTGCTTTACTTGGATATTCCAGATTAATATGAGCTCCATGTTCAATGAGGTGTTTTGTGATCTCAAATTGCTTGTTTCCAACCGACCAAAAAAGAGCTGTGCTTCCGTTTGTATTTTGTTTATTAACCTCTGCTCCGTGTTTGAGTAGTAAGTTGACTATTTCAATCGAATTGTTAGAAGAAGCCCAGATTAAAGGGGTGTCTCCAAAAGTGTTTTGCGTGTTAGGAGTTGCACCAAATTCTAATAAAGTTTTTGTCATTTCTATGTTTTTATTTTTCACAGCATGCAAAAGAGGAGTATTTTTTTCATTGTCTTGTAAGTTAGGGTCTACCCCACCTTCCAGTAATTCAATAACTTTTTTATTATTTCCCGACATGATGTATTGAAAAAACAAATGAGTTTCATTTTTTGAAAGTTTTGCATAATCCTTTGTTTCCTTTGTCACCCCAGCCAAAGAAGGATTTTCCAGTAATGCTACAATTTCAGTATGCTTTTTTCTTTTTGCAAGATCTAGTGCTGTCTGTTCACGATTATTTTTTATGGAAGTATCTGCACCGTATTTTAAAAGCAAACGGACTTCTTCTGTTTTACCGGAGTTAGCGGCTCTATGAAGTCTGGTACCATAAGAATCACGAGTGTCTACATTAGCTCTATATTTTAAAAGGAGTTCTAAGACGCCTACACTTCGTGCTGTATGTATGAGATTATTATGGTCTGCTCCGTTTTCTAAAAGTAGTTTTACAACATCAGCCAAACCACGATCCACCGCATACACAAGAGCTGTATTGCCGTCTTTATCTTTTTGATTTACCCGTGCACCTGATTCTATGAGCAGATTAATTACTTGCAAAGATTCTTTATTACTTCTCACGCTGGCTGCCATAAGTGCGCTATACTCGTGTCTTGATGAAACTGCATTTACATTTGCACCATACTTTAAAAGAATTTCTATAGTATCAAGAAAACCGAATCTTGAGGCAAGAATGAGTGCAGAAGTAGAGTTAGACAAACTATTGACACTTGCGCCATGTTCAATTAAAAGCTCTACAATGGGGGTATATCCAAAGGATGCCGAATATTGGAGAAGCGTAGAATCATATTTAAATTGTGCATTTGCATCTACTCCTGCTTCAAGTAACGCTTTCACAGTAAAGTAATCATTCTTTTCTACTGCTCTGATCATATCTCGACGAAGCGTATCTTTGCTCGCTGTGTGCAGATAAACTTCCGGAGGTATTATTACATCTTTATTATTTTTATCAAGCTTTTCCAATATGCCGATAATCTCAGAAATATTGTTTCTTTTTGCTATGCCAAGCGGACTTATGTTATGGTACCCTCGAATATTAAAGTCTGCTCCTTTTTTTAGAAGCAAGTCAACCATTTTTGTATTATTTGTGTTGATGGCATATGTAAGAGCGGTATTATTATACATATCTACAGAATTTATATTTACGCCACTTTTTAAAGCTTTTTCAACAGCGTCAATATTATCAAAAATGACAGCCTCAAAAAATGCTTTTTCAGGTGAATCTGAGTTGTTTGGATAAAGCTTCGCTCCTTCTTTTACCAAAAATTCTATCATATTAACCTTATTGCTATTCAAGGCATCCGCAAGACTTGACATTCCTTCACCATTAAGCGCATTCAAATCTGCATTATGCTTAAGGAGTAATTTTATCATTTCAATATTGCCGGTATGAACAGCCCAATTAAGAGCGGTGCGTCCATCTCTGTCACGAGCGTTGGGATTTATATGATTTTCCAATTCCTCTTTTACCTTTATGTAATTGTTGGCTATTACATAGTTTACAAAATTTTCGCCTTTTGTCGCAAAACGTTTCAACGTAGTGGATACTGAACCACCTATATGTCTTGCGGAATCATCAGCAGTTCTGCCTCTTTTATCTTTTATAGTCGGGTCAGCTCCATGTTCTAAGAGTAACATGAATATTTCGTCAGGAAAATCGACACTACTTTTCATTACATACATTAAGGGGGGAGTTCCGGCAGAGTCAGTCATATTAGGGTCGGCATTATTTTCAAGAAGTGACTTTACACTTTCAATATTATTATCTTTAATTGCAATGATAAGTGGTGTAGCTCCTTCTTCATTTCTTGCGTTTATATCGAAATTGCCTTTTTGTGATGTGAGGAGCTTCATGCCGACAGCATTATCTGTCTGAGCAAAATTATGTAATATTGAATTTAAATATTCTTGATCAAGACCATGTGTGTCAGCACCATATTGAAGAAGAATTGTAATAACTTCCAACGTTGAAGCCAGTTGAAGAGGAGTCTGACCTTTACTACTTTTTGTTTTTACATTAGCCCCATGCTTTAAAAGTAGCTCAACAATTTCAAAATTTCCAACTATTGAGGCTGCTAACAGTGGGGTTTCCCCACCTTGTTTTACAACACGATTCTTTGTTTCAGCTTCTTTTTCCAGCCTTACGTTTGTGTCGGCACCTTTTTCCAACAGTAGACTTACTGCCTCACGGTTTTTCAAAACAGATGCGAGATAGAGCGCTGTTAAACCATATTCTGCCTTTGCCTCTATATCAGCCCCCCTGTCAATGAGTAGTTTTACGATTTCTATGGGGGCATCTGTAACAGCGTACATAAGTGCTGTTGCATTGTTTTCATCTCGTGAATTAATATCAATTCCACTTTCTAATACTTTTATTACCTGCTTAGGATCATCGCTTTTTACAGCTTTATGTAGTTCATTCGCATACAATTTTTGTGTAACAATTGATAAAAACATACATACAAAAAATAAAATCTTTCTCATAATGAACTCCCAATTGTAAAAATGTAATTTTCTATACCATAACCACTATTTTAATCGAAAACAAGTTATTTATAAAAATATGTAACGATTTTCCTCACTTTACTTTCTATAGAAAATTTTCCCTCGTTGGATACACCATCCCGAAAGCGCCATGGGGCATGCTTGAAGAAAATAAAGAATACTAAAAAGCCTGTTGGCGTCGATTATATGGAATTCGATTAAGGTGATAGCAAAATCTTTGAAGAATTATAAAACTTGGACGTACCTTAATTTTGAGTGTTTTTGAGGGAAAAATTTTTGTGGCGGATTGTCAAGCGAAAGTTATCACGTTAGATAATCCATCCTCTCTTAATACCTAACAGTAGTTTTATAACTAAATCTTTTTCTAGGGTGATTGTTTATCAGACTTGTTGCTTTTTTTAT
>CAYJHY010000118.1:0-6095 GCA_964369875.1 uncultured Mailhella sp. | reverse complement strand
CTGTGTAATTTCATAGTATGCTTTGCCTTTATCTTTATTGAATGATACAAATAATATAAATATTACTTCTTTATGACGGTATTGTCAACAAAAGAGGGGGGAGCGGAATGTTTATTGCACGTCATTCCAATTTGCTTATTTTTGGGAGGGGAAAAACCTTTTTTGTGAACAAAAAAGGTTTTTCCCCTCCCAAACCCTCCCCTTTTCCAAAAAAAACTTTAATAGGGATGTGTAAAATTCAATAACAACATGTTTCTTATTATATCAAATTTTTCAGTCTATAGTAAATTGGAATGACGCGTGTTTATTGAGGTTTTTATTTTTATTGAAAAGAAAGTATTTGCTAAAAAAACAATTTAATCGTTATTTATTTATGCGTAACATGAATTTTGTACAGGTTCATTATCTGATATGTTAGCATAACATAGTCATCTGCCTTATATTTTGTTAGCAGTTTACCGTATGCATTCCTTAAACTAAATTATAGCACGGGCTTATAATGAAACACGTCATTCCAATTCTCTTGAAACCTAAAAGTATGATATAATAAAAACCATATTTTTTTAAACTTACCGCCCCATTATTAAAGTTTTTTGAGGAAAGGGGGAGGGTTTGCCCCCTCTCAAGAATAACTAAATTGGAATGACTTGATAATGAAAGAGGGGGGGAGAAAAGTCCTGTTACTTCATGAACAGAACTTTTTCTCTTTCGAATATTAAATCTAGATTTACGTAATTATGAATCGCTAGTTTTTGCTTTTTTATAGGCGTTTAACAACAAATCTTTTATTTGAATAAGTCCCCATTTAACATTTTCACAGCTTTGGATTTTGTATTTATCTTTGGTAAACCTAAGGTCGATAGGTTCAAGGGAGGCAAAGGTGTATTGACCGTTTTGTTTTATTATTTCAAGAACTTTTGGATGGAGTAAGTCGTCTTTGTTATTTTCGCAAACAAGGGCGAATTGAGTTGCGCTGATTTTTACCAACGTCCCGATGGGGTACACACCAAAACAACAAATAAAAAGGTCAGTCATCTCTGCGGGGAACGCAATGCCTCTTTGGCTGAAAATATAAGATGCAGTTTTGTTTTGTGGCATTGCTTTTTTATAAACACGTTCACTTGTGAGCGCATCATAAACATCTGCCAGAGAAATAACAGAGGCATAAGGATGAATTTCATCAGCATTTAAACCTAATGGGTAGCCTGTTCCATTGCATCGTTCATGGTGTTGTGCTACCGCCGCTAAAATGTCTGTTGAGATTTCACTGCCTTGCTTAAGCATTTCAATAGCATAACTTGGATGGTTTTGCATGATTTTGAATTCATTGGGCGTAAGCTTTCTCGGCGCATCCAAAATTTCAATGGGTACCTTTTGCTTGCCTAGGTCATGAAGTAAGCCGGCAATGGTTATTTCTTTTATTTGTGTAGGTGAATATCCTAAGAAGTGCGCAAAAACAGAAGCAATAAGCGCCACATTAATGGAGTGATAGTAGGTGTATTGTTGAGAGTCCTGTAAGCTTTTCATACATAAAAGAGCGGATGGATGGCGTGAAACACTCGAAACAATTTTATCCACCACAGGCTCAACGTTTTCTATGGTTACACTTTCTCCGGCTCGTGCTCCGTCTAAAAGCGTTTGCATCATATCACGAGAGTCTGTATAGAAAGAACTGCTGTTTTGGATTTCTTGAATAAGCAGAGTGCTTTCAAGATCCGCCGGAATTTCTTCTGTTTGTGCCCAAACATAAGCGATTTTATTTTCTTTTAATTTTTCAATGTCTTCAGGGCCGGAAATAAGAAAAAATTTAGCTGCTTCTGAGGCAATGTTTTTTTCTATAATCTCAGGGGAAGTGACGCGCATGCGTGGCTGAAGAACATCAACCGGTACTTTTTTATACCCTTTATCGATGAAATTTTCTTCAAGTCTTTTGAGAGAATCTCTCAGTTCTTTTTCTGAAATGAGGTCGTTTGAGCTCATAGCATTCCTCTATATATTATTTAATCCTAAAATTTATTTTTCTCGATGGTGGCATCCAACACTGTTTTTATTTCGCAGGGCTGATTGTGTTATAAGATAGGCAGTTTCGCATCCATGAAAGAGCTTCAGCAAAGGCATTGATAGCGGAGTATAACGATAAAAATCATGCAAATGGCTTGAAAGATCTCGCAAATCCGCAAAAGCTCTTCTCAGTCTGCCTTCAGTTCTCAATATCCCGACATAGTTCCACATAGTATTGTGAATACTGGCCCAGTCTTGAGCAATAAGTGCCGGATCGTCATTACGCTCATTTCCTGTGTGCTCCCAGTCGGGGATTGAACCAAAAAGCCTTTCGGAAATGCAAGGGGCTGTTTTAAGTACTTTAGCAATGTCATTTCCTGCAGATAAGCCCCATAAAACAGCTTCGAGTAACGAGGTGCTGGCCAGACGGTTAGCGCCGTGAATTCCGGTACAACTACATTCACCGACTGCGTATAGGTTGTCCAGGGTGCTTCGTCCGTTTAAATCAACTAAAATACCGCCACAAAAATAATGTGCTGCCGGAACAACCGGAATATGATCCCTTCTAATATCAATACCAAGTTTCATACAACTTTCAAAGACCGTAGGGAAGCGTTTTGTAACGTCTTCACATTCAAGTTCCGTTGCGTCCAAAAAGACATTGGGAGATCCAGTTGTAAGCATTTGGGTAATAATAGCCTGAGATACAACATCTCTTGGGGCCAAATCTTTGCGAGGATCGTATTTCTGCATAAATGCATCACCGTTTTCATCGACTAAAATCCCACCCTCTCCTCTAACAGCTTCAGTAATCAATGGGCGTTGTTTTTCAATGCCGTAAAGTGTTGTGGGGTGGAACTGTACAAATTCCATGTTGGCAAGACGAACACCTGCCCTTTTGGCCATACAAATACCGGAACCCACGGACCAAGAGTTGTTGGTAGAATGCAAATAAACGCTTGCGACTCCACCTGTGGCTAAAATGGTGATTTCGGAAAGATGTTTTTCCACTTCATCGCTGATTTCGTTAAACACATACGCGCCGACACATTGGTTTTTTAATCGATAACGGTAGTCAACCAAGGTGGTGTGGTGGTCGGTTGTAATAAGGTCGATAGCGAGACGGTTTGATAAAACTGTTATATTTTCATGAGTTGTAATGACTCGATGCAAGGCATCCATAATGGATTTACCTGTAAAATCCGCACAATGCAAGATGCGGGGGGCGGAATGTCCACCTTCTAAAGTAAGGTCCCAGTCTGCAGTGTTACTGCTACGCAAATTAAACGGAACGCCTAAACGTTCAATAAGGATTTTATGTACACTTTCTCCGCCTTCTTGGGCTAAGAAACGTACGGCCTGCACGAAGTTATAGTTGTGTCCTGCAACGAGCATGTCATCCTCAAGAGCTTTTTCTTCTTGGGGATTATTATGAACGTAAACAATTCCGCCCTGGGCTAAGGTGGAATTACCCGGTTCAAGTTCACTTATTTCACCTTTTGGGCAAACAATGTGAACTTTATGTCCTTGATCGGCAAGGGTTAGTGCTGTTGTACAACCGGATAAACCTGAACCGATAATCAAGACTTCTGAGCGATAGGTAGTTGTATTCACGCTAACTCCAAAAACAGACAAAATAGTAACAAAACAGAGTATTAAGGCAGAACTTAAACTGTAAAAATGAAAATAAGATAATTTTCATAAACTGTCTTTTTCTAGCATAAGTCATTAAAGTATGCAATAAATTTAATGGGGAGGTTTTAAATAAAGGTGTGATATTTAGCGTAAAATTAGCTTGTTAGAAAAATTATCAGAATAAAAAATATAATTTAAAATGTACTCTTAATCCAGAGCTGTTTAAACAAAAATAATCCGGTCAATCTTCTAAACACCTCAATTGGCTCATAGTGACATTTATGTTTTACATAAACCTATTTTTCAAAAAGGCGTTCATGGATATTGGGGGCTATTTGTTTATAGAATTATTAGGTTATGTTCCCAAACTAATTGTTATTTGGAAACACGCCCTAGAAATTACATTTTTTTAGAAGTGTGAGAAATTGTAAAAAGTCAGGGAAACCTCATTTTTTACATCAAAAACGAGGTTTCCCTTTCAAGTCTTTACATATTAAAAATAAATAAACTATTTTTACTTTGCACAATGTTCAAGCATACGTGTAAGGGAAAGCTTAGCATCGCTGACAAGACTTTTGTCAATGCTAACGCCTTGTGCGTTTCCTTCAACAATAGCTTCAAGGTTTTTGCATAAAAGAGCTTCGGTTACTTTGGCCATGTCGGGGCAAATTGCACGGAAAAGAGGGAGAACGGTTATTCTTCCTTGATGGTTTTTGGTTAAACGATCAACCAAGTTTACTTCGGTACCGATAACAAGAGTACTTCCGTCTTCGGCTTCTTCGGCAACCTTGATAAGGAAGGAAGTTGAGCCTGAGCCGTCACTGAGGTTGACGAGCTCTTGAGGGCATTCGGGGTGAAGATAAATTTTTGCGTCAGGGTAATTTTTGCGCACTTCATTCATTTGTTCTTCGGTGAAATACTCGTGGATAGGGCAGCAACCAGGCCAAAAAATCAAGGAAGAGTTTTTGATGGCTTCGTGGTCGAGATCGTTGCCTTGGTTTTTTACATTGAGGGTGTGGCGCTTCGCTTCGTCGATACCAAGCTTGTTACCCATATTGTTTCCAAGGTTTCTGTCAGGTAAAAAGAGCACACAGTCTGCTTGGGTGTATGCCCATTCAAGCATTTTTTGTGCATTGGCAGAAGTACAAACGGCGCCACCATGTTTACCGACCACAGCTTTAACAGCCAAAGATGTATTAACATAAGCAAGGGGCACAATGCTTTTCCCTTGGGCTTTGATTTTTTCGATGACGATGTTAAGCAAATCAGCAGGAGTCATTTCTGCCATAAGACAAGAAGCACTTTCGTCAGGCAAGTAGACTGCTTGCGTTTCTTTTGCAAGCAAACAAGCTGATTCTGCCATAAAGTGTACGCCACAAAAAACAATATGTTTTGCGTCTATGCCTTCAATCATCTGAGCAAGTTGCAAGGAGTCACCGGCAAAGTCAACGTGTTTGATAACGTCGTCGTGCTGGTAGTGGTGTCCCATAATAACGAGGTCTTTTCCAAGTTGCTTTCTGAGTGCTGTGATTTTATCACTATATGTGCTAATGGTTTGCATTTGTTTCTCCATATTATTCCGCAATGCGGTTTATTCTTAAACTAAAATCCGCCATAGGGGCAGAGTGGGTAATACGTCCCACGGAAATAAAATCCGCAGGGCGTTCTTTGCTGGCTAGGGCCAACGCACGAATGGTTTCAAGACTGACTCCACCGCTTATTTCCGCTTCTATTTCTTTTGGAATAAGCGGTAAATTTTGATTTAAAGTAGGAATATCCATATTATCAAGCAGGATACGAGTCGGTTTGGTGGAAACAGCCTCTAAAATTTCATTGGTGTCGCGACACTCAACAATAATGGGAGGACAAGAAGATCCGTAGGCTTGACGTAATTTTTCCACGGCTTTTACAATGGAACCGGCGGCATCTATATGATTGTTTTTTATCATCAAAGCATCAGATAAATGCATGCGATGATTCGTTGCACCGATGGCGCGTACGGCATATTTTTCTAGATAACGTAAACAGGGGATCGTTTTTCTTGTGTCAGTCAAACGAACGCCTGTTCCTTCAAGTTCATCCATATACTTCTTGGTGAGGTTAGCGATACCGCTTAGGTGGGTGATGAAATTAAGGATAATTCTTTCAGCTTTAAGTAAAACTGCTGTAGGCAAGTGGAATTCGGCGGCTTTTTGGTTGTTGGGTAAAAAATCACCGTCTTTTGCGTATAGGGTACAAACGTTATCAATATCTTTAATTCCCATTTCTTCCAGAATAAGAGGAATAATGGGTAAACCGACAATATATGTATCTTCACGACTGATAAGTTTTCCGTAAGACATGTCGTCTTTTGAAAAAATGCCATCAGAAGTTAAATCTTTTTCATCTTCGGCCAAGGCCATACTTACAGCTTGCTTAACATAATAAAGCCCTGTTTTACCAAAAATTTCTTCTATATT
>CAYJHY010000117.1:0-6151 GCA_964369875.1 uncultured Mailhella sp. | reverse complement strand
AATCCCCAAAAAATTCAAAGCATACGGCCTAAAATAAATAACTCATAAAGTAATACATAACTTTGAAAAACATACATTTCTTTAAATATAAGATAATCTCTATTGTAGTCAAGAGTTGATAAAAAAATTTTTCTAACTAAAAAACGAGTTTACCACAGAAAATATGTATTTTTTATACGAAAAAAACTTGTATAAAGGGGCATTGTGTACTATATTAAGCCCTCTGCAAAATTCATTTTGCGAGGGCTTATGGAGCGTTTGCAACGCAAACGCGACCAAACATCAAGAATAGACAAAACCGCGCTTTTGTCGTTAAATAATTGATTTTTGTGCCTTTCTCTGCATAATTTTTATTTTGCCATAAAGTCAGGATTTTGGAAAAAGTACAGAATTTATAACTACATTTGCAGTTATGCCGAGCGCTTTATACTGAGAAAAACGTTTAAACCTACTTGTGAACAGGTGTATTATGAAAAAAGAAAGTGCGGATATAGCCAAAGAGGGCTTTCCCATAATCGGACTTTGTTTTGCTACAGGTCTTATTTTTGCCTTGCTATCATGGAAGATTGCGGCTGTTATCTGTTTGATTTTATTGTGGTTCAGTGTCTTTTTCTTTCGTGATCCCAAGCGTGTTGTGCCAACAGCCGAAGGTCTTGCGGTCAGCCCTGCCGATGGTAAAATCATCAGAATTTACGACGCACCCGATCCGTTTACAGGTGAACTTCGTCCGTGTATTTCCGTCTTTATGAATGTTTTCAGCGTGCATGTGAACCGTGCCCCCGTCGAAGGTAGGGTAGAGGCCATCAAATATATCCCCGGAAAATTTATCAACGCCGCCTACGACAAAGCCAGCACCGATAATGAGCGTTGCGCCTATTCCATGACGGATACAGAGGGAAATAACTGGGCTTTTGTGCAAATTTCAGGCCTTATTGCCCGTCGTATCGTTTGCAGAGCGGACGAAGGAGACGAACTCCAAAGGGGTGAGCGCTTCGGTCTTATCCGTTTTGGTTCTCGTGTGGATTTGTATTTACCCGATAACTATAGCCCCGCGGTGAAAATCGGCGAACAGGTTTTTGCAGGACAAAGTGTGCTTGCTCAAAAAAATGACTAAAAGAGCTTTGCATAATTACAAACGTAATTATAAATTTTGAATTTTGCAGAGATCTTGATTTAGTCAAGCGTATACGCTACCAAGAGGAATTTCATGGAAAAGAAAACACCCCATAAAGGTTTTTACATTTTGCCCAATCTTTTTACGGCGGCCAGCATGCTGTCTGCTTTTATGTGTATTGTTTACTGTTTTAAAGGCCAGTATCATGCGGGGGCTTTGGCGATTTTTGCCAGTGCCTTTTTAGACGGCCTTGACGGAAAAATCGCTCGTTTAACCAATACCCAAAGTGAATTTGGGGTGCAGTTCGATTCCCTTGCGGATTTGGTGGCCTTTGGGGTCGCCCCTGCTGTGCTTGCTTGGTCTTGGCAATTACAAAGTTTTGGACGAATCGGGGTTGGTATCGCCTTTTTATTTGTTATTTGTGCCGCTTTGCGCCTTGCTCGCTTTAATGTGAATGTGGGTGTGGTTTCCAAAAAATTCTTTATCGGTTTGCCCTCTCCGGCGGCGGGCTGTACGTTAGCGGCATTTGTCCTTTTTCTTCCCTATTTGCCTGACTTTATAACAAGGTATATATCCCAAATTACCTTTGTGATTTGCATAATTGTGCCTCTTCTTATGGTAAGCAGAGTTCGTTATTTCTCTTTTAAAGAATTTGGTTTTGTCAAACAATACCCCTTTAGAGTTTTACTGGGGTCTATTTTCTGTATGATTTTGCTATTTAGCAATCCTCGTTTTTGGCTTTTCAACGCCATTTGGCTCTATCTTCTTGGGGGCATACTGTACACCTATGTGTATTTACCCCACAGAAACAATAAAATTATACGTAAACTTAAGATGAGTGGCGACTAATTTGGTCATGTTTCTAAATTAATTTAGAAACACCCGATACATAAATAAAAAGAATTAAAAAATAAAATAAGGATAAGAGATGGATAACAGAGTTTATATTTTTGATACGACTTTGCGAGACGGTGAACAAAGCCCCGGTGCAACCATGAACTTACACGAAAAATTGCGTCTTGCAGAACAACTCGAAAATCTCGGTGTTGACTGTATCGAAGCAGGTTTTCCTGCCTCCAGTCAAGGGGATTTTGAGGCCGTTCAAGCCATTGCCGAAAAAGTAACCAAATGCCAAGTTGCCGGTTTGGCACGCTGTATGCCTGCGGATATCGAGAGAACTTGGGATGCCATCAAAAATGCCGCTAAACCTCGCATTCATACCTTTTTGGCCACCTCTGCCATCCATATGCAATATAAGCTTCGCAAAGAGCCTCAAGAAGTTCTTGATATGATTGATAAAGGTGTGAAACATGCCCGCTCACTTTGTGATGTGGTGGAATTTTCTGCCGAAGATGCTTCCCGCTCCGACAAAGACTTTTTGACTGAGGCGGTAACCGTGGCCATCAATGCAGGCGCAAGCGTTATCAACCTTCCCGATACCGTGGGGTATGCTATTCCTTCCGATTATGCCAACCTTATCAAATACGTTATCGATAATTGTGAAGTTTCCGACAAAGCTATTTTCAGTGTACATTGTCACGACGACTTAGGTCTTGGGGTTGCAAACACCATTGCCGCCATCGGTGCCGGTGCAAGACAAGCGGAAGTAACCCTTTCGGGTATCGGTGAAAGAGCCGGTAACACTTCTCTTGAAGAAGTGGTTATGGCGCTTAAAGTGCGTAAAGATATTTTTGGACTCGACACCAATATCAACACCGAACAGCTTTTCCCCTCTTGCCGTCTTCTTTCCATGATTATCGGCCAGCCTATTCCCGCCAATAAAGCCATTATCGGCGGAAATGCCTTTGCCCATGAATCAGGCATTCACCAAGACGGTATGCTTAAAAACCGTGAAACCTATGAAATTATGACTCCTCAGTCCATTGGGCGTCTTGGTTCTGATTTGGTTATCGGTAAGCACTCAGGCCGTAACGCCGTGCGTAACAAGCTTGAGCAACTCGGTTACGGTTCTCTTGACGAAGAAAAATTTGAAACCGTCTTTAATGCGGTGAAAGCCTTGGCAGACAAGAAAAAAGTTGTGCATGACGAAGACATCGAAGCCTTAATTGTAGGCGAAATATACCGCATGCCCGACACTTACAAGCTTATTTCCATTGCTGTGCAAGGTTCTACAGAAAGCATGCCTGCCACCGCCGCCGTCACCCTCGAAGTGAAAGACGAAATACGCAGAAAAGCCGGCTTTGGTGTCGGCCCTGTGGACGCTGTGTTTAACGTGATTGCCGAGCTTCTCGGTCGTTCCCCCGAAGTGGAACGCTACGCCGTTAACGCCATCACAGGCGGAACCGATGCCCAAGGTGAAGTAACCGTACGCCTTATGGAAAATGGTTTGACCGCCACAGGACGTGCTTCCGATCCCGATATTATCACCTCTTCCGCAAAAGCCTACGTGGATGCGGTTAATCGCCTCGTTAGAAAAGAAAAAGAAGACAATTAGTCCAAATTATTAATATTTTGGGGGAGAGGGAAAACCCATTTTTTGTAAAAAATGGGTTTTCCCTCCGCCCACGCAAGCGTGGTCTCCTCCCTTTCCCAAAAAAACTTTAATATTTAAAAGTTATTGTTTGGGAGCGTAGTCTGTTTATAAACAGAAAATAAGTCTAATTTGGTAGTGCATCTTGAAAAATTTAGGTGTACATTCCGACCAACTTAAATATATTGTTAAAGCCTGAATTTATCATGCGAGCAATATCTCTATAAAAATAAAATACCCTCGTCGCCATTAAAGTTTTTTAAGGTGGGGGGTACGGGGGGAGGAAAATTTTTACAAAAAATTTCCTCCCCCCGTGAGAATATACAAAATCCCAAAGGAGAGACCAATGGCCCATACCCTTGCCCAAAAAATCTTGCAAATGCACACGGATGAAGTAGTCCGTGAAGCGGGACAGATTGTTCGTTGTAAAGTAGACTTTGTGCTTGCCAACGACATCACAGCCCCCTTGGCGATCAAATCTTTTAATCAAATGGGAGCAAAAACCGTTTTTGATAAGGACAAAGTTGCCCTTGTTATGGACCATTTTACTCCACAAAAAGATATTGATTCCGCAAACCAAGTAAAGCACACCCGTGAATTTGCCGAAGCCCACAACATCACCCACTATTATGAAGGTGGTGACGCAGGGGTTGAGCACGCTCTCTTGCCCGAACAAGGCCTTGTTAAACCAGGTGATATTGTTATCGGTGCGGACAGCCACACCTGTACATATGGCGGTATCGGCGCATTCGCAACCGGCATGGGCAGTACCGACATCGCAGGCGCTATGGCTCTTGGTGAAACATGGTTTAAAGTTCCCCCAACCATCAAAGTTACCTTTGACGGTGTAATGCCTAAATATGTAAGCGGTAAAGATTTGATTTTGCGTACCATCGGTGAAATCGGTGTGGACGGTGCTTTGTATAAGGCCCTTGAGTTCCACGGTTCCGCTATTGAAAATCTTTCTGTTGAAGGCCGTCTCAGCATGGCGAATATGGCTATTGAAGCAGGCGGAAAAGTCGGCCTATTCGCTTCTGATGCCGCTACCGCAGAATACTGCAAAGCCAACAAAAACCCCAACCCCATGGCGCTTACTGCCGATGAGGGTGCTGTTTACGAAAGAGAACTTAACTTTGACGTAACTGATATGGAACCTGTTGTGGCTTGCCCTCATCTTCCTGAAAACGTGAAGCCAATTTCTGAAGTGGAAGCGCAAAAACTCCACATCAACCAAGTGGTTATCGGTTCTTGTACCAACGGCCGTATCAGCGACTTGCGTGAAGCCGCTTCTATCCTTAAAGATAAAAAAGTAGCAAAACACGTTCGTTGTATCGTGCTTCCCGCTACTCCGACTATCTGGAAACAAGCCAACAAAGAAGGCCTTATCGACATCTTTATGGATGCCGGTTGTATCGTCGGCCCCGCAACTTGCGGCCCTTGCCTTGGCGGACACATGGGTATTTTGGGTGACGGAGAACGTGCCATCGCCACGACTAACCGTAACTTCAAAGGCCGTATGGGCAGCTTGCAATCCGAAGTATTCTTGTCAAACCCCGCTGTTGCCGCTGCTTCTGCTGTGCTTGGCTATATCGGTGGCCCTGCGTCCCTTTAGTCGATGCCCCAAAGTTATTAAAAATTTCTGAGAAAAGGATAATTTACATGATATATCAAGGTAAATCTCATAAAGTGGGCGATCATATCGATACCGATGCCATTATCCCCGCGCGTTTTTTGGTTACAACCGATGTGAAAAAACTCGGTGAAAATTGCATGGAAGGCCTTGAGCCTAACTGGATTCAACGTGTAAGCGACGGCGACGTAATGGTTGCAGGCCGTAACTTTGGTTGCGGTTCTTCTCGTGAACACGCTCCTGTTGCTATCGTTGGCGCAGGTATGCCCGTGGTTATTGCTCACAGCTTCGCGCGTATTTTCTACCGCAACAGCTTCAACATGGGGCTTTTGCTTCTTGAAGTGGGCGACGACGTTGAGTTTATTAACGACGGCGACAGCTTGGAAATCAATACCGATAAAGGTATTATTACAAATAAAACCAACGGTAAAGAAATTCCTTTCCCTCCATTGCCACCTTCTATGCAAGATCTTTTGCAACGTGGTGGATTGATTCCTTACGTGCAAAGTCGCCTTTAAGGGAGCGCCTCAAATGAGTCTTTTATCCTCTCTCAGCGTCAGATTTCACTTACTTTTTGGTCATGTACGTTAAGTACACTCCCTTCAAAGCAAGCTTATCTTTCATGATATAGAATAAAATCCTCAATTTGATGACACTATCTATAACCGCTTAAAGAGTGGAAAGAATTTGGACTGTGCGAAAGTGCAGTCCTTTTTTTGTTTAATCTTTTATTATAATATAAGTTTTACTAAAGGGGAAAACCAAGGACTTTGTCCTAGTTTTTCCCCTTTAGAATACCCCTTTCCTCACCTTTTGCGTTCGCCGTTTGCTCCTTGCGTCGCTTAAGGGCGAACTTGTGCACACATGTTTTTCCTTTTTCCTAGTATATTCATTGCGTTAATTGCTTCCCTCTCAC
>CAYJHY010000116.1:0-6163 GCA_964369875.1 uncultured Mailhella sp. | reverse complement strand
GGTTTTGGTTAATTTTATTGGGAAGGGAAAAACCTTTTTTGTGAACAAAAAAGCGTTTTTCCCCTCCCAAACCCTCCCCTTTTCCAAAAAAAACTTTAATATTTAAAACTTATTTTTCTGATGAGAGTAATTATGCTAATAAACTAAAATGAAAGCTAATCTCTTCTTTCACTAAATAATTTAATTATAACCATCACTCCAATATTTCAGAATTTTTAAAGAAAATCGGATGAGCTAATAAATTATATAAATTAATAGCACATCCTATTTCTTATCAACCGTCTATTTAGAACGTTGACAGCATTATTGTTTATTAAAAATGCTCTAATATTTAAATTTTTTGTGGAGAGGGTGAGGGGTTGCGAGGGGAGAACCCCTAGCTAATATTGAGCAAAGCGAAATTTAGCGTCATTTCAAGGTTAACTCAAAAAATAGGTTCTCTCCCTCCCAAAAAACTAAAAACAAAAAAACAACTAACCCTAAAACTCCGGATTATACTCAGAGAATTCATCTTTTTGTCTTGAATATACGGGACTTCCTTGAGGCAATATATGTTTGAAGGGATTTTGTAAAAGAAGGACTTCTTCAGCCTTTTGAAAGTCTACAAGAGGTTCTGCAAAAATTTCAAGCATGGCATCGGCACCGGCTTTAACGCTGACAACTTTCGCAACGGGTATACCTTTTGGGTAGCTCAGATCCATTCCACTGGTAAGTAAGGTGTCACCGACTTTTACTTCTTCATTTTGTTTCACAAAACGCATGACGAGTAGCTTAGCTGATCCTTGTCCTTGAACAATTCCTTGAACGCGAGTTGCTGAACTTATGACAGAAACGTTGCTCCCGGGGTCGGTAATAAGAAGCCCTATAGAAGTATAAGGGCCCGCTTTGAGTACTCGACCAAGAAGCCCATCTGCAACCACAAGTGGTGTGGCAGGTTTAGCACCATTAAGATATCCTTTTGAAAGAATCAGACTTTCCAAGAAGTCGTTAGACCCAAAACGCCAAGCCAATACTTGAGCCCCAATTCCTTCCCACTCCATAAGACTTTGCAAGGAAAGTAATTTTCGTAACCGTTCAAGTTCGCTATTTTTTTCTTTTTCTTTGACAAGTTCTTGCTTTAAATTATCAACGGAATTTTGTAACTTTAGATTGTCTTGCTTAACGTCAACCAAATCCCAATAATTTTCCCAGCCGGAAACAAAATAATTTTCCACATCAGAAACCATACGTAACACAGAAGAACTTAACTCAAGTCCCAAATGAGAGCCTAAAGCATCCCATTTTCCTGTTCTCGCGTTCCATGTATATATTCCCAAGAAAAGTAAAAAAAGGAAAATTACCAAGACAACAAAACGTCTTACATTCATAGCTCCCCCATATAACTTTTAAAGAAGGAAACCCCTCTTTGCCGATAAACGTATATTAGCAACTTGTGACCAACAGTATCACGTCTGTCTTTAGAATAATTAATCTGTTTTTTTGAATGCTCAGAACATGATTTAAAAATACTAAAAAAGTGTTTCCATAACTTTTATGGGAACACTTTTTAGATTATCTTCAAATTATTTCTTTTACATTGTCAAGTTGCATCAAGATTTAAAATTATTCAAGGATTGACATAACGCTTAGTCAATACAAACTTCTTTCAGTAAATCTAAATTGTCAAGCGCAATACCTGTCCCCATAACAACAGCAGACAAAGGATCGTCCACAACAAAAATCGGCAAATTGGTTTCTTGACGTAAACGTTCATCAAGACCACGTAAAAGAGCACCGCCGCCTGTAAGGAAAATGCCTCTGTCAACGATGTCGGCGGCAAGCTCTGCCGGTGTTTGTTCGAGGGCCACACGCACAGCCTGTACAATAGCTTCCACCTGTTCGGAAATAGCCACACGAATTTCTTCACTCGTCACAGTAATTGTTTGAGGAATACCGGTGGCAAAACCACGACCTTTTACCTCTAGTTGCTGTTCAGTTTCAAGAGGATAGGCAGAACCGATTTTTTTCTTGATTTGCTCGGCTGAAATTTCACCGATGAGCATATTATATTTACGACGGATATACGCACTTATGGCTTCATCCATTTTATCTCCGCCAACACGCACAGAACGAGCGTAAACAATGCCGGAAAGGGCGATAACGGCAACTTCTGTTGTACCGCCACCGATATCAACAACCATATTGGAAGTTGGCTCTTGAATAGGAAGCTTAGCACCGATACTTGCTGCCATTGGTTCTTCAATTAAATAAACTTCACGAGCACCCGCACTATAAGCAGATTCTTTAACCGCTCTTTTTTCAACCTGTGTAATACCGGTAGGCACACAAATCATAATTCGTGGACGAACCAAGCGACGTTGATTATGTACTTTGGATATAAAATAACGCAACATAGCTTCAGTGACTTCAAAGTCAGCGATAACACCATCTTTCATAGGACGAATCGGCTTGATATTATTTGGAGCACGACCAAGCATGTTCTTTGCATCGGCACCGACAGCCAAAACTTTACTGTTGCCACGGCCATCTTGTTTCACAGCCACAACAGAAGGTTCACTTAAAACAATTCCATGTCCTTTCACATAAACGCAAGTGTTTGCAGTTCCAAGATCTATCGCCAAATCATTGGAAAAGACACCTAAAAGCATATCTATTATTTTAGCCATTTACTTTACTCACTGTTTTACTTTTATCAAAACCTCATTGATTATGCATAAAGTAGTCTCCATGTCAACCCCATTTTAAGAAATTCAAAAATTTATCAACATTAATCAAATATAGTATCAAAATTTAATTTTTTATACATCAAAAATATAATAATTTGTACGAAAAGCAAATTTATAGTTTTAATTATTAGAATATATTTTCAATTTCATTATTTTTCATTTTTGATACTAACAATAATGCTCAGATTATGTTCGTATAAAGTACATAATCTGAGCATTACAATTTGATTTTATGAAAAGAGAAAACTAATTTGTCAACAAACCCTAACTTACTTTGGCTCCACTGGGTGCATTTGCCGTTAAAAGACTCAAAGCATCACCTAATTCGGCAGTTAGAATCATTCCATGAGAAACGAGGCCACGCAATTTTCTGGGAGGTAAGTTTGCCACAACCACAACCTTTTGCCCAACAAGATTTTCAGGTTCAAAAAACTTGGCGATACCGGATATAATTTGGCGTGGTTGTTCCTCACCAAGATCAACATCAAAACGAAGAAGTTTATCGGCATCGGGATGACGGTCAGCCTTTAGAATGGTTCCGATACGAAGATCTAATTTTTGAAAATCCGCAAATTCTATTTCTGCTACCACAGCATCATTGTCGTTCTTTTGACTTTCTTTGGGGCTTGTTTTCTTACTTTCTTTTTTAGAAACTTTTGGCTCAGCTTCTTTGGCAGAAACAACTTTATCAAGCCTTGGGAAAAGATTGGAAGAATCTGCAATGGCGCATCCTGTACGCAAGTGAACTTTACAGCTTAGCAAGTCTTCCAAAACTTGTGCTTTTGGAGCGTTTTCTTGAAAGGCTTTTCCAAGTTGCTCTTGCATAATAACAGAATTTTGTGGCATAACAGGATAAATAAGGTATGCAATTTTATACATATTTTCCAAAAGCACACGAATAACAGTGCCAAGACGTTCGGTATTGCCTTCTTTAAACAAAGTCCAAGGGGCTTGGCTGTCAACATATTTATTCATAGCACGCACGCCATCCCAAAGGGCATCAAGCGCTTGAGAAAAACGCACTTCTTTGTACAAGGACAAATAGTTTTGTGCACCATTTTCACAAGTAGCAAAAAGAGCTTCATCGTCTTCGGAAAGTTCTCCGAGAGCAGGCACGGTTTTATCAAAATACTTTGCGTTCATCGAAAGAACACGACTGAAAAGGTTTCCAAGGTCGTTTGCCAAGTCCGCGTTAATGCGATTCACCATAGCTTCTTCTGAATAAGAAGAGTCAGAACCAAAATGCATATCACGAAGCAAAAAGTAGCGGAATGCATCGAGTCCGAAATGCTGCGCGGCAAAACGTGGATCAACCATATTCCCTAAAGATTTTGACATTTTCGTATCATTTATAAGCCAGTAGCCATGCACATTAAGGTGTTGGTATATGGGAAGATCGGCGGCTTTAAGCATAGTTGGCCAAAAAACACCGTGAGGTTTCAAAATATCTTTGGCCACTAAGTGCTGGGCAGGCCAATATTTTTCAAATAATCCTTCTTGATCGCCTTCATTATGAGGCCAACCGAGAGCAGAAATATAGTTTGCCAAAGCATCGAACCAAACATAACAGACATAATCCGTATCAAAAGGAAGCTCGATACCCCACTCCAATCTGGATTTGGGACGAGAAATACAGAGATCCTCCAAAACATTGCCTTCAAGCATGGCCAAGACTTCATTTTTATAACGCTCTGGACGTATAAAATCAGGATTATCTGTAATATGGTTTCTCAGCCAATCTTGATATTTTGACATTTTGAAAAAGTAGTTCTTTTCGGCAATATACTCAGGCTTAGTCTGGTGTTGAGGACAAAGCCCGTCTTCTAATTCTTTCTCGGTGTAAAAGCGCTCACAGCCAAAGCAGTAATGTCCGCCATACTCACCATAATAAATATCGCCTTTATCGTAAATGCGTTGCAGTAAAGCTTGAACGGCTACTTTATGTTCAGGAGAGGTTGTACGGATAAATTGGTCATAGTCCAAGGACAAATCCTTCCACATGGATGCAAATTCTGCTGAAATTCCATCAACAAAGCTTTTTGGATCTTGGCCTTTTGCGCTTGCGGCTTTCACAATTTTATCGCCGTGCTCATCGGTTCCTGTAAGCATTCTTACATCGTCACCGAGCATGGCATAAAAACGTTTAAGGCTGTCAGCCACAATGGTGGTATAGGCATGCCCTAAATGAGGATGGGCATTTACATAATATATGGGGGTTGTCACATAAACCGTAGACATAATAGTCTCCTTATTCTCAAAGCTTTATGGATAAAATTCCATGTTTTTAAATTATATAATTTAATTTTTTATATCAGTGTCAAAGCTTGCTCGTTTTTGAGCTTTTGCTTTAGGGCGATAGTTTGGACGTGTCTTTTTCTTTTGGTTATCGCCATGTGCATTTTTATCATTTTGAGACTTATTCATGTCGTAGTCAGAATGATCGTCCAAAAGGTGAGATAATTCTGTGTCAGAACCGTAGTCTTCGGGATTTATTCCCATATAGTCAAATGGACTGTTTTGTGTAAACGCAGTATTATCATTTGACTCTTCTCTTTTTGGGCGGAGCAGTTTCCAGTCATCCAGATTCATCTCTACTTCTTGTCCGTCTTCATTCAAAACATGTACAGAATTTTTAAACATATTACTGCGAATGACCCGCATTACACCACGATCTGTCTTATAGCGTTTACCTAGTTTCGGAGAATTGCGGTGAAAATAGTCATAGCTCTCTTGCTCATAGCTAAGACAGCACAAAAGACGCCCGCACATGCCGGAAATTTTCGCAGGATTTAAAAACAAATTCTGCTCCTTAGCCATTTTTATGGTTACCGGTGCAAATTCTTTTAAAAACCTTCGACAGCAAACAACCATCCCACAGTTCCCAAGAGTTCCGAGCATCTGTGCTTCGTGACGAACTCCGATTTGTCTTAGTTCAATACGGGTTCTGTATTCTCTGACCAAATCTTTGACTAACTCACGAAAATCTATTCGTGTGGGAGCAGTAAAGTAAAAAATCATCTTTGTTTTGTCAAAAAGAACTTCTACATCAATAAGCTTCATATCAAGTTCACGATTTTTTATACATCGCTTACAAAAATGAAAGGCTTCTTGACTAAGCAAAGAATTATGATCGGCTGACAATAATTCTTCTGAATTTGCCGCGCGAACATCAAGATACGTTTGAACTTGACTTATATCAAAAGGTTCAAAACCGTCAGCCTTTGTTTTTTCAACCGAATTATTTTCTTCTTGATTTTTTTTAGTGTAGCATGACAAAGTTTTCTCACATTGCCAAACAACTCGGCCAAAAAAAAGAGAAGACTCCGTTTGCACAACAACAGCCTGTCCAAAAGCAAAGCTTTTTTCGGCGGAACATTCATACGCCCCAACCCGCACTTGCCCATAGCGACTGAACCTAATCCCTATATATCGTTTCA
>CAYJHY010000115.1:4791-6190 GCA_964369875.1 uncultured Mailhella sp. | reverse complement strand
TCTTTTTCGTCAGGTACAATGGTTTTGAAAAGAACGTCACACTCAAATTCTTTAACCTTTGCTTCAATAATAGGCATAAATCTGTCTTCAATGATTCCTTTGAACACTTCTGTTCCCGTAACCAAAATACCTACTTTAGCCTTTCTTAGAGGAAGAATAGAAAAAAGTTTATCGTCATCAATGACTTCTAAGGCGTGTTCAATATTACTTTTTTGTGTAAAGAGAGGGATAAAGCGTGCTCCGGCAAATTCACTGCCTTCTTTAATGAGCGTACCGTTATGTCTTGCGGTAACCATCATATCTTGAACAAGATTGAGGGCATACAGTTTTTCCACATTACTTTGTAAAACACCTTGACAATTTGCGGTAAAAGAAATTTTTCCTTCCTTTACTTCCTTGGAAAAATTAACATTATTTCCTGCAAAGTGCGGAGCAAGAGTAAGGATTGCTTCATTTTCATGCACAAGATTGGGGCCTTCGCCAAAGGCAACCTGATTCGTTTGATTATTATCTGAATCGGTATCTTTTTCAACAGCTACATGAAAACGTCCCATTTGTTGCAATCTGCAAAGGTCACCGGGGGAAACCACATCACCCTTTTTAAACGCAACACCTTTAAAGCTCTCAGGCTGAATCTGAGTCATATCGTGTACGAGAGTTTTACCGACAGCCTCTTCCACAGGCACAATACAGACTTCCTTGTCATGGATTTTTTCACAGTTTTGATTCTGAGAAAGATACGGTGCAAAACCTTGACAGGAGCGACAGATATTTCCGTCCGATGTGGGGTATGCTTCTTTGCATAGAGAACAGATTCCAATATCAGACATTTTCTTTTTACCCAAAAATCTCGTTTTCACTTGGATGGGTGTGATATTACAGATGCTATGTCCTGCCGCTTTGATTTGAGCGAGGAGCTCTTCGTTATTTTGTTCATGCTTTGGTTTAAGTTTCAAAAACCATGCACAGATTTCGGGATAGGCTTTCATTTTTTCGCAATCAAGGCTCACCCTCACCCCTTGGCCAGTATATTTATCATAAAGGCTAAGGGCATATTTACCAAGATTTTGTATTTTCATCCAATTATTGCCGACACTGCAAAGAGTCAATAACTGAATGGCATCGGGTAAACATTTGGCACTTTCGGAAATGGCCTCAAAAAGGGTTCCTTCCGGCATTTGAGCTTTGGCAAGTTCCACCATATAGCCACCGACTAAAATACCGGGAGCCGGATAACCGTGGAATTGTGCTGCAAGGTCTTTATATTCTTCAAAGCTGTAAATACCAATATTCATAATGTCTGCCTTTCCTTAAAATAGTTGATAAAATATACTTTTTGTAACCTATAACAGCTCCATAAAATGTTGTCAATTTCCTGTCAATTTACGTATTCTTGGGA
>CAYJHY010000115.1:0-4691 GCA_964369875.1 uncultured Mailhella sp. | reverse complement strand
TATAACAGCTCCATAAAATGTTGTCAATTTCCTGTCAATTTACGTATTCTTGGGATGACCTGCGACATGACGTGTTTATAATTTGGATTTTCTTGACAAAGCTTGTTATTTTGTTTAAAGTCTACTTAATAATTTGCCTAAAGGATAAAGACTTTATATTACAAATAGTTAACTTTGTTTGCTTGGATATTTTCATTTGAAAATGGATAGTTATAAATGTAATATAGTTTAGCGGGATAATTTCATGCTATCACAAGATGAAAAAAAGGGCTTAAAGATTTATTTAAGTTCACAGTTTGAAGTAAAAAATGCAGTCAAGTATACTGTAGACCAAGAAGAGCTAGGCTTCAGTAAACTTTGCATGACAGAAGTTGTTAACGCTGACCTAGTCATCGCCAGTGTTGGTGAAGAGCCTTATTTTGCGGCCTGTAAAGAGATTTTAGAAAGCGTTCAACACGCGTTAGTCATGGCAAAACTCGACTCCGTAGTCCATCTTTATACCTACAATTATAAAAATTTCATGTTGGCTGCCGCCGACGACATCAGCAATGATGATTTTCTAAATTTAGTACGTAAATTCTATGAGCAATTTGAATTTGCCCAATCACAAAAAACGGAACTAAGCAGTATTTCCCGGTTTGTGGTGGTGCTTTCTCCTAAGAATATGCTCGAACGAGCAAAAAATGCTTTCCATAAAAACGCCAATTCCAGTGATAATTTTATTATTGCCACCGAAGAAGATGTTTCTCCAAGCATGGTGAAAAAAGATTTTACGGTGATTGAGCTGTTAAATCGTGCCGTTCTTTTAAATAAAGTAGTACCTTACTTTCAAGGTATTTATAATAATGAAAAAAAATGCATCGATAAATACGAAGCATTGATGCGTATTGTTGACAGCGACGGCACCGTCTACAGCCCTTTTTACTTTTTAGACGCGGCGAAGCGTTACAAGTTTTATAATAAAATAAGCATGATGCTCGTTGAAAAAGCTTTGATTGCTTTTGAAAATGTGGAAGAATCCGTTTCCATCAATCTTTCTTTGTACGATATTCAATCAGAATCATTCCGTCACTGGTTTTTGGAAAGGATGAAAAATTATCCCGATCCTTCTCGAGTGGCTATTGAATTTGTTGAAACAGAAGACTATCAAAATGATGAAAATGTCTTTCATTTTATCAACACATTAAGGGCTACAGGCTGTAAGTTTTCGGCGGATGACTTTGGAGCGGGCTATTCAAATTATGCGGCTATTATCGGCTTTAATCCTGACTTCATTAAAATTGACGGCAGTATTATCAAGGACATTGTACAAAAAGAACAAAATCTTATTATTTTTAAATCCATTTGCTATATGGCAAATCTGATAAAAGCAAAGATTGTGGCTGAATTTGTAGAAAACGCCGAAATTCAAGAAGTTGTGGAACGAGAGGGCGCTATTTATTCACAAGGCTATCACTTTGCCGCTCCCATGCCTCTTGAAAAGATTACTTTAACAAAAACAGTAAAAGCATAAAGAAAACGTTTTCCTATATGTTTCCAGCATAAAAAAGAAGAGGCAAACTTGCAAAAGTTCTCCTCTTTTTTTATTTAGGTATCGTTTTTCTAAAGGTTATTATGATTTTCAGTATCGACTGGGATATGTATTCAAAAAATATTTAAAACTTTTTTCCTTAACATTAGGCTTTATTAATTCAGCACAAACTTTATTAAAAACCTACATGCATAAATATTAAAGTTTTTTGAAGGGGGTTTGGGGGAATAATTTTTTACAAAAAATTTTCCCCCAAAAAATTCAAACTAAAAACAATACACTCTTAATGACTGTGGTCACAATCTTTGTCTTTAAATTTATGGCTGATATTTTCAGGAACAGCGGGAATTTCTTTGCGAACGTCTTCACCTAAGTGATAAAGAGCTACATGTAAGTTATCAAGCCAAATATCGGCAAGGGCTTTATTGGTAACGGTGCCAACGCCGTGGAATTCACAGGTATAGCCGGCTTTTTGTAAACGAGAGCTCCAAGAGCGTTCGTGGGTGCCTGCAATATCATGTAAGAAGTGATGTCCGGGTACGCCCATAAATGGGAATAGGTGAACTTTCTTATAATCATGTTTTTGCATTTTTTCCATCACAGCTTCAAGGCTTAAACCATCTCCCATAAGTGCCCCGATATAATAATTAGGGGAAAGTCTGGCAAGAAGTGCGTCCAAGGCGTGATAGTAAATATGGGCTTCGTGATAGGTTCCGTGTCCAACCAAAACTACCGCCTCATCTTGTGGAATATCTTGTGGAATATAACTTGGGAGGGCGTTTATTGCATCATAAATATAGCGCTCGGTGATAAGTGGCAAGCCGACAGTTACTTTATGTAAGCCTTTTCTTGGATGCTCTAAACCTTTGGCTTGTTGTACTGTCCAGTCAAATTCTACACCGGGAACGGTATGCAAGGGTTGCACTGCAACATGGGTGAAACCTGCATCATACATTTCCACTAAGGCTTGTGAAACTGATTTTTCTTTGAGTTTACGACGCACTTTATCAGCGGTGTAGGCTCTATACACGGGAATATTTGGGAAGCGCTCTTCTACTCTTTTTTCAAAGGAAGTATAATCAGCGATAATATGTTCAACAGAAGAACCAAAAGGAGCCAATAATATACCGAGCTTCAAGGGTTTTTCGTGGTGATGATGGTGATCGTGTCCGTGATGACCACAGCATTTTTCACCGTGAGCATGCTCGTGGTGGCCATGATGCTCGTGATTACCGTGATGTTCACCATGATGGCCTTTGCATTTTCCACCGTGGCCGTGGTCGTGTCCATGGTGTTCATGATGCCCGTGGCCATGATTTCCACAGCATTTCTTACCATGTTCATGATGTTCATGGTGGCCGTGATGGTCTCCGTGATGGCCTTTACATTTTCCACCATGACCGTGTTCGTGATGGTCGTGATGGCCATGGCCGTGACCGTGGTGTCCGCAACACTTTTTACCGTGTTCGTGATTGTGATTCTCAGACATACTATCTCCCGATATATAGTTTAAACATTTAAATTTTGTAATTCAGAATATTATCACTAAGCAACTCAAATATTTTTTCAAACGAAGTTTGGAAAAATTATTGAGGGGGTTTGGGGGAAATCATTTCCCCCAAGAAAAATTGTAAAAGACGGAAATCATTTCCCCCAAAAAAAATTGTAAAAGGCGGAAATCATTTCCCCCAAGAAAAAATAAAAATAACACTTAGTCAAATAAATGACAAGCAACTTGATGCCCATCTTTTATGGTTTTTAGTGCAGGTTTACTGCTTTTGCATTGTTCCAGACTTTGCTGACACCTTGTGTGGAAGGGGCAACCTTGCGGAGTGTCGAGGGGGTTTGGCAACTCTCCTTCTATGGGCTGTATTTCTTTTGAAAAATCCATAAATGTTGAGAAGATGGAAGAAATAAGAACTTTTGTATAGGGATGACAAGCATGCAGATGTAAATCACGCCCTGGGAGAGTTTCCACAACATTTCCAAGATACATAATCATCATTTTATGAGAAAGGGATTGCACGAGCGCAACATCGTGACAAACAAAAATCATGGAAAGATTTCTTTCTTTTTGAATATCCACCAAGAGCTCAATAATATTTTGTTGAATAGATACGTCGAGAGCACAGGTTGCTTCGTCGCAAATAAGCACGGAAGGATCGAGGGCAAGGGCTCTTGCTATGCCAAGCCGTTGCCTTTGGCCTCCGCTCATGGCGTGACAATGGCGTTCGGCGAAGGCGCTTGGTAAACCCACAAGCTCCAGAAGACTGTGAACTTTTTCTTTCAACTCTTTTTTGCTGAGAGAAAAGAAGTTTTTAAGGGGCTCGCTAAGGGCAGATTCCACGGTCATGCGTGGTGAAAATGCGGAAGCAGGATCTTGAAAAACCATTTGGATGTGAGGCCTGCTTTTGCGTAATGCTCTGCCTTTTTTATGGGTAATATCTTCACCTTTGTAAAAAAGTTGCCCACTTTTGGGTTTTTCCAGTTGTGACAACATTTTTAAAAGGGTGCTTTTACCACAACCACTTTCCCCAACAATACCTAAGGTTTCCCCTTGTTTGAGACAAAGATCTACCTCACGGCAAGCCCGAAGCACTCTTCCGTCTTCAAAAGTGTACTCTTGCGAAAGTTTTTTCGCTTCTAAAATATACTCAAACATAGGGCTCCTTGTGCAAATCAGGAATGGCCGCCAAAAGCTTTTTGGTATAATCTGCTTTGGGTTGGTGGATAATTTCTTCCCTTGTTCCACTTTCCACCACTTGCCCGTGATGCATAACCAAAATTTTATCCGCCATATAGGCCGCCACTCCGATATTATGCGTCACCATAAGAATGGAGGTTCCAAAGTGTGATCTCAGCTGCATCATTTGGCGTACAATTTGCGCTTGAATGGTTACGTCAAGGGCGCTTGTAGGCTCGTCGGCAAGCAAATATTGAGGGCTAAAAATCATGGCCATGGCTATACCAACTCTTTGGCGCATGCCTCCTGAAAGTTGTGAGGGAATGGAGCGCAAAATAACTTCTCCGTCGTATAGACCCATTTGCTCAAGCATGGTACATGCCATTTCCCACGCCTCCGCCTTACTCCTTTTGCTGTGCCTGCGGATATATTCTACAAACTGGCTCCCGATACGACGAATGGGATTGAGCATGGCGC
>CAYJHY010000114.1:0-6222 GCA_964369875.1 uncultured Mailhella sp. | reverse complement strand
ATAAGCTATACTTTCACAAATTAAAGTTTTTTGAAGGGGGTTTGGGGGAACAATTTTTTACAAAAAATTTTCCCCCAATAAATAACAAACAGGATTCACATGACAGCCCATAAATCAAAAAAGAAAATAACTTGACGCAGTACCGTTGCCCTATTATAATTCTATTGTTTTGGCATGCTTTTTGCTCAAACATATACATCCAATAAAGTTGTAAAGGAGAATATATGTCACGCATAGAAAACACTCATTCTGCGCAAAGCGCAAAAGCTCACGAACAAGAAAGCGAGCGGAAGGATCCCAATGAAAAGGATGTTAACGATTTCAACAACTTGTTGCATGCAAAAAAAACAAATTCTCAAGATGACGATCTTTATAAACTTCTTAAGCAAAATAGAGACATGTCTTTAGAGGCAGATAAGCAATTGCTTGATACAAATGATAACAGCTTTGATGCCCCAAGCCCCAACAGCCTTTACTCTTCTCTCTTTTCAGGGCAAAATTTAGGACAATCTGCAAACGTAGATGCCACACAAGCTTTGCAAAAATCTGAGCTTTCCTCGGATATGGTGCAAGAACTCGCCAACCGTATTCTGGTAGCCACCAATAACGACGGCTCGCAAGAGGTGCGTATAAGCCTTGCAGATAAGGCCTTGGCGGGTACAGAAGTATCCATTATAAAAGCTACAGACGGGCAACTTACTGTCAGATTTGACACCACAAACCCCTATTCTTTCCAAAGCCTTGTCAGCGCACAAGACACGTTAAAATCTGCATTGGAAAACCAAAACGCTAATGTACGCATTGAAGTTAATAGCGGTGAGCAAGGATCCGAACAGAACCCACATGGGGAATCGCGCGGAAAGCAACAATATTTCACAGAAGATGAAGAACAATCGTAAAACATAAACAAAGAAAGTATTATGAAACAAACATACACAGCCCTTGAAGCGGCGCTACAAAATTGTCTCAGGCTCCATTTGGACAGCCTAAATTTTATGGTGGGAAATACTCTGTGTTCCTTACGCTATCTCGGGGAATATCCAAGTTTTGAACCTAAATTTTCTTTAAAACTTGATATTGTTCAACAACCTGTGCTGATTGAATGTTTCGACACCACCTTTCTTTCCTTGCACCCTGAAACCAAAGACTTGCAAGATATAGACTGTCTGCCCAAGGAACTAAAGCAGGCGCTGGCACAATTTCTTTTTGAAACACCTTTACAACAGTTTTCACAAATCACCAATATGCCCATGAGCTTTTTAAGGGAGTCGCAAGAAATCCCTATGGAAAAGGCTCTGACCTATGCTTTTATGTTTTCTTTTGATAATAAAGAAATACCCTTGATTATACGCATTACCGAAGATTGCGCGCATATGTTTATCCAAAAACTTAAAAGCCTTCCTTCCAAAAAAACAGACTTAAGCCATATTCCCATGAGTTGTGCCACCATTGTTGGCAGTATGGAAATATCCCTAAAGGACTTACAAGGTTTAGAGCTTGGTGACGTACTGATTCCCGACACGCTCAATCACTTAAGCCACGAGCGAAGCGCCCTTTTTCAAGTGGTCGGCGTGGATATCTATAATGACTTGCCCTCCTTTATTTGCCAACTAAACGGAAATGAATTACAACTATTACAACCATATAGTTTAAAACAGGAAATAAACATGAGCCAAGAACAAGAGTTCGCCTCCGAACAAGCTCCCACAGGCGCCCCCCATGAAGCATCTGAGCCCAAAACCCCAAAGTTTGACGAAATTAAAGTAAAACTTTCCTTTGAACTTGAAAGACGTATGATGACCCTTGGCGAATTGCAAGATTTGCAAGTGGGTACCAATATTTTGCTTGATGTGGATACCCTCAGCCCTGTCACCCTTTGCGTTTCCGATACGCCTTTTGCCAAAGCCCGCATAGTAGAAATTGACGGTAAGCACGCTGTGCAACTTACCGAACTTCTACTTAAAAAAGATTAGCCTATGTTTAATGTCAATCCTGTACTTTTGGTTGTGGGTCTGGCCACTTTGGGACTTGCCCCTTTTATGTTGATGATGGTCACTTCCTATGTTAAAATTGTAGTGGTCACAAGTCTCGTGCGTAACGCCCTTGGTGTTCAGCAAGTGCCCCCTGCCATGGCGTTAAACGGTTTGGCTATTATTTTCACCATTTTTATTATGGCTCCCGTGGCATCGAATACTCTGGAGCTTTTGGAAAAACAGCAGGTCAGCAATCAGCCGACACTCACGGAAGTTACACAAATTGCAGGTAATATCTCAGGCCCATTGCAAAAATTTCTGACAGATAATACCGATCCCAATATTTTAAGAACATTTATGGCCACGGCTAAAAGAATTTGGCCTGTGGAAGACCATCAAACCATCAGCGAAGATAATTTCTTTATTTTGGTGCCGGCTTTTAGTATTACAGAACTGACAAAGGCTTTCCAAATCGGTTTTTTACTGTACTTACCTTTTGTAGCCATCGACCTTATTATTTCCAATATTTTGCTTGCCATGGGTATGATGATGGTTTCTCCCATGACGATTTCTTTACCCTTCAAGCTACTTTTATTTGTAACTTTAGATGGTTGGCTCAAGATAAGCCAAGGATTGCTACTCAGTTACAAAGGAACTCTATAAAAATCTAAAAAGGATTTAAAATGAATATCACTACCCATGAAGAAAACTCTATTTCCATTGTGTCCCTTAGCGGAAGAATGGACGCAAGCACCACCAATGACTTTGAAAACGCCTGTAACGTACTTTTGCAAGCAGACAAAATCAAACTCTTGATTGATATGAATGAACTTGAATATATCAGCTCTGCAGGCCTTCGCGGTATTTTGACCATTGTTAAACGTATCAAACAAAAACAAGGGCAAATCGCCTTTTGTGCTTTGCAAAACATGGTCAGCGAAGTGTTTAAAGTCTCAGGTTTTACTTCTATGCTTTCCATTTATAACAATAAAGATGAAGCCCTTCTCGTAATGAGCGAAGCTTAACACAAGACTATGCCATATTATTTTCCGGATTATTTTCTGACTAAATCTATACTATAAAAGAGTTAGCCATGCCACATATTACTTTTTTAGCCGAATTGGAAAATATAGAACAAGCCAATAGCTTTATGCGTGAACACATAGACAAAAATCATCCAAAAATTGGAATGATTGAGCTTGCCATCGAAGAAATATTGGTTAATATTATTAATTACGCCTATAAAAACCCTGAAAGTTTACAGTATAAAGAAAAATTAAACCAAATAGAGTTTGGGGTGCGTAAAATTCGTTTTGACAATAAACCCT
The DNA here is from genome assembly GCA_964369875.1 of uncultured Mailhella sp. Classification (GTDB taxonomy): domain Bacteria; phylum Desulfobacterota; class Desulfovibrionia; order Desulfovibrionales; family Desulfovibrionaceae; genus Taurinivorans. Next base: position 2,921 of record CAYJHY010000114.1, on the reverse strand, counting down.
ATTACGCCATACGAATCAGAGATTGGGGATGTCCTTTCGATCCCTTTGAGAATGCAGAAAGTCCCGATACCGACCTTGGGATTGAAGAAAGACCCATTGGCGGCCTTGGGGTTCACCTTGTCAAATCCATTTCCAACCATCAATGCTATTGCGATGATGACGGCTCCAATATTGTAGAAATATATTTCTCCGCTTCGGGGGAATAATGACAATTTTGCGACCATTTCTTGTCTGTTGTTTGTATTTTTGCGCTTTGAGTTTTTTGAGCATTTACGGTATGTTTTACCATAGTTCGGCCATGGCAGAAATTCTGTCCCAAGAAATCACCACGAATTATAAACAGCCTCAAAAAATACAAGCCCAAAGAAATAAAGACGGTATTTTATTTATACCCAAAAACACCGCACGCTATCATATGCTTGAAGAAATGGATGTATACAGCCTGTCGCCTCATGCTAAACTCTTGCTTTTACCTCACATGCTGGATGCAAGAACGTATATCCAAATCCAAAATCACCCCCATCAGAAATATAGCCCGAGTGATTGGCGAAAAATAGCCGAACTCGCTTCACAAAAATATGGGGTTGACACCAAACTTATTCTGGCAGTCATTCGCACGGAATCAAACTTTATTGCCGACGCCATATCCCATGTGGGTGCCCAAGGTGCTATGCAAATAATGCCTCAAACAGCTCTGGATCTCGGCCTTGACGAACCTTTTAACCCAAACGATAACGTGGAAGCGGGCACTCGCTATCTCAAACAACAATTAGACCGCTTCAAATCCCTTGAACTTGCCCTTGCCGCCTACAATGCAGGCCCCGGTAATGTTATAAAATATAAGGGGATACCCCCTTTTGCAGAAACACAAAACTTTGTAAAAAAAGTCATGTCCTATCTATAAAAGAGCGCTGTATAATTACAAACGTAGTTATAAATTTTGAATTTTTTTCCAAAATTCAGACTTCAAACAAAATAAAATTTTGCAGAGAAAGGCACAAAACTCAATCATTTAACGACAAAAGCGTAATTTTGTCTATTCTTGATTTTTGATCGCGTTTGCGTTGCAAACACTCCACAAGCCCTCGCAAAATGAATTTTGCAGAGGTCATTTATAAAGAGTCTCATTATGATAAAAAATTGCTTTCTTCTTTGTAGTTTCTTTCTTTTTTTGCTGAGCCCTCTTTTTATGGCACAAAATGCTGAAGCAAAACTGCGCCTAGCCTATGTGGAAGGCGGAACATTTCCTAATTACACTAAGACTTTACACGCAACCGTAAACGCCCTTTACGAACTTGGTATTATAGAAAAAACAAAAAACAACGCTTCCTTTGAAGATATAGAGGGACTAAGTGCCAAAGAACTCTGGACGTGGCTTTCCAAAAACATAGAAAGTCAGCACCTTGAATTTGTGGATAATGCCTTTTACAGTGCCGATTGGGATGGCCGTTCATTAAAGCAAAATATTTACTCACTGGCATTCAGAACCGAAGAAATAAAAGATATCGACCTTGTTTTTGCCATGGGAACAGTGGCAGGAGTGGAAATCGGCAAAATTATAGAAACGGCGTATATACTCAATGCCTCCGCCGATGACCCTGTGGCTTCCGGCATCAGCAAATCTGCCGACGACTCGGGGAAAGCTAATCTGCACGCCATAATCGAAGAAGACAGGTCTTTTCATGAGCTTCGCCTGTTCCATGAAATCTACCCTTTTAAAAGCCTCGGTATTTGCTATGAAAATACGGCAAAAGACAAAGCAGAAATAGGTTATACTCAAATACAAAAAGCTTCAGAATCCTTAAATTTTACTCTTATTGAAGGCATTTTACCCGCTATAAAAGCAGGAGAAAATCCCGAAAAACAAACAGACAGACGTGTCGCTTGTCATAAAAGACTAGCCTCCCAAGTCGAGGCCATGTATTTAACCAACGGTAATGGCAATTCTTCCAAACGCTATACAGAGTTACTTAATCCCTTTGTCCGAAACAAAGTCCCCACCTTTGCCCAAACAGGCCCCCAAAGCGTGGCACAAGGTGCGCTCCTTAGTCCGGCCAGAAACGATATTGCAGACATGGGATACTTCGAAGCCCTTGTGATACAAGAAATTTTGCAAGGAAAAAGCCCACAAGACATAGCTCAAAGATTTAGCACAAGAGAAGATGTCGCTCTCAATCTTCGTATGGCTTTAGAAATAGGCTGGGAGCTTTCCTTTGAACTTCTTTCTAAAGTGGCTTTTGTTTATAAAGACATAAAAAATCAATAATAGCAACAAACTATAGACCAATATACCAACTTTACAACTATACGCACTTGCTATATATTATAGTTTGAACACAATTCATCGGAGGATTTATGCGTCCATATACTATACTAAAAAGCCTTGTTCTATCAGCTTTTATTTGCTTTCCAAGTCTGGCAGAAGCCGCTCCCATAGCTAAAGTTATCGCCATAACCCAAGGGGTGCAAATTGAGCGTGAGGGAATCATACAAGACCTCAATATGTCCGATGATTTGTTGGTCAACGACGTTGTTTTGACCAATACCACAGGTAAAGTGCAATTTATGTTCAACGATGATACCGTGGTGAACCTAAGCAGTAATACCAATTTCACCATGGAAGAATATAACGACAGCGCCGATGATCCTGCTTTTGCCGCCCAAGTGGAAGAAGGCTTTGCCCGTTTTCTCACAGGAATTATTGTGGAAAACGATCCCGATGCTTTCACGATTACCACCCCCGACGCAACCATTAATGTGCGTGGAACCGATGTTGCAGTGGGTAGAGCAACACACATTCCTCAACTGTCTGAACACCTGCAAGCCGGCTCGCTAAAAACCGCTGTTTTTTACATCCACAGTAAGAAAAACAACAGTGTTGTAGTCAACGGTGAACCACTGCAAAAAGGTTATATGGCAGT
>CAYJHY010000113.1:0-6237 GCA_964369875.1 uncultured Mailhella sp. | reverse complement strand
TATAACTAAATCTTTTTCTAGGGTGATTGTTTATCAGACTTGTTGCTTTTTTTATCTCTTCTGCCTTAATTGTAGAAAAGTTCCCTCTCTCGAAAAAATAATTCAGAAACACACCCTCATGAACGTAAACAATATGCATACATGTCATTCCAATTCTCTTTAAACCTAGTAGTATTAAATAGTAAAAAACATGGTTTTTTTTATTTACCGTCCCACGATTAAAGTTTTTTGAGGAAAGGGGGAGGGTTTTTTCCCCTCCCAATAACAAGCAAATTGGAATGACGTGAATATACATACTGCATTTTGAAAAAAATCTTGTTTTCTATCTCAATTCATACTATAAACGAACAATGTTTTCATAAATTTGTACATTTTGTGAGGTAAAGCATGCTCAGTACCGAATTTGTATCCATTGTGATTCCTTTTTTTATTTCTGCTTTAATTCTTGTTATAAGTTTTCTGTTTATTACTATACAAAAACATAAAACCCAGCTTATTCAAAACACCATAGGGCAACTTTTGATCGCTTCGATTATCGCTCTTACCCCCCTCTATTTTGTTAAACATTACAATTCTGAAGAAGATACTTTAAACAGCATTCTTCTTTCCTTTATTTCTTCCATTCACGCAATTTCCTATGAAGATTCCGTACATGATATACAAGGTATAGCCACGGGGATTCATCTTGAGAACGATGAAAACTTCGATAAGCTTTCTGACAAGCCCTTTGATGAACAGTTTAATACTTCCTCTAAGTCGAAAAATGAGAGTACTTTTGGGCAAGCATTTGCAAAATATTATTCAGCATTATTACATTTGCTGATTTTACTCTTTGTGGGTGGATTTATCCTCAGCCTGTTTAAAAACTTTTTCTCTAAAGCGAAATATTATCTTTCCTATGGACAATTATGTGTATTTACGGAGTTTTCCGAAAGAAGTTATTTACTTGCCAAAGACATCAGAAACTCTGAACAACAAAATAAAAAACGTCATGTTATTGTATTTTTGAATACTCCCCACATAGAAGACCATACTTTATATTCTCCCAAGGAAATAAGAGCCCTTAACGCCATTTTTTTCAATATGGATTCCGATGAATTTAAAATATTACCAAGATTTTACCGTATTCGTAAAAAAGAAGTGATGACAAAACACCAATGTTTTTTTCGTGTGTGTAGCGCTTGTTTGACACATCTCAAAAAAATAAAACGAGCAGAAGATCAAAGTAAATACGAAGACATTCATTTTTTCTTGCTCAGCCTTGAAGATGCAAGTAATCTTCAAGCCTTGTTTAAGCTTTACGGAAAATATAAAGAAGAAAGTCCACAAGGGAAGATTTTGGTACACGTACTCAGCGACTTGCCCGAATCTGAGAATATTGTGGATTCTTTGGAAAATATTGAGAATTTCAATTTACGTTTAATTAAAGAAAGCCGAGCAATATTTTACGAATTGTTTGACGAACGTCCTTTATTTTTGGGTCGTCGTGGGAATACATTAAAAATCTTGGTGGTCGGTGCGGGACGAAACGGGCTTGAAGCTGTTAAAATTGCTTCATGGTGCGGACAAACCATTCAGTTAAAACCTGAAATCCATGTTATTGACAGTAATCCCAGTGTTGCGCAAGAATTTTATGCTACTTGTCCTGAGCTTGGGGAAAATGCCGATGATTTTGCTAAAAGTGAATCAAAAGTAATATTTCATATTCTCGATATTAACAGTCCTGAGTTTTTGGTATTTTTACGAAATAACAATGATATCGGTTATGTTATTTGTGCCTTGGGAGATGATGAACTAAGCTTAAAAATTAGTTTACTTATTCGCAGAGTTTTTGAAGAAAATGTTAGCCAATATGCTAAAAATAATGAAAATTTCAAACGAGAAAATGATTTGTTTGATACCTTACCACTTATCAATACCATATTAAATAACAGTTTCTTTGCGCAAACCGTGCATAAACTAAAATTTGATACCAAGGATGATTGCCATATCCATGCTATTGGCGACCTTGAAAACCGTTATACATGGGATAATATAGTTTCTCCCTGTTTTGCAGTGGCGGGACAATCAGTCAATCGTTTTTATGAAAAAAAGTTTGGGCGTGAGCTTATCGTGAATGCAAATGATGAGGAAAGAAGCATTGTTATCAAACAAATCGAAAACATTGCCGACACAAAATATGAGGATAAAGAATATAACAGAGCATCCTCAGTTGCATTGGCAGTGCACTCAAAATACAAAATATATTCCGCTATGTATGATCTTGAGCATGAGTTTTCACAGCGATTATCTTTTGACTGTATAACAAATGAAAACAACAGTACGTTTCTTATTGATTGGACAAGCAAAATTCCCCATGAACTTTTAGATTTGTATGACAAAATCATCAAAAATCCTCAACATAAAGAAGCTCTAGCACGGCTTGAACATACACGCTGGAATGTTTATACACGCTCCTTGGGGTGGAGAAAGCTTGATCATGAATATTTACCTAATTGCATTGCTCAAAAAAATAATCATCGTGATTTTTCTGCAAAATTACATGCTTGTTTGGTTAGTTGGGAAGAATTGAATAACGTCGATGATATTTTGGAAAAAAACGGTAAAGATAAATCAAATTTTCAAGTTCTTGATACGATATTTATTGAAAAAATGACGGAAATATTAAAGGAAGCACAACAAGCAGATGAAAAAAATACTATAATCCAACCAAAGGACAGTACTTGTTGTATCCGTGTGGGAGTAACAGGACACAGGAATTTGAACATAGACGAAGCAGAAACATATAAATCACAAATAAAAGCTATTTTAAAGGAATTAAAAGCAAGCAAAAAAGTAAAATTTGACATTAGGTCTAAATCTAAAAATACAGAAACAGAAGAATGCAAGCTGGAAATATGTTCCTGCCTTTCCGATGGGGCGGATCGTTTGGTAGTAAACGTTGGGCTTGCAGAAAAATGTTCTTTCCAGGCTTTTTCACCTTTTTCTATAAATAGTCCCTTGCAAGGGCAAGGGCTCAGAAGTGCAGAGATTGTTATATTAGAAAAAGAAATTAAAGAATTAAAAAAGAAAAATAAAACGTTAGCAGAAGAACAAATACAAGAAAAACAAGAAATCAACGCTAAAGTAAATGAAAAAAAAATAGAAATCAGAATAAAACAAAAAGATTTACAACTACAATCTCAAAAAGCCTTGCAGGACTTAGCGTCCAAAAGCTCCTCTTGTCAAATCTTCGGACAAGATGTTGAGCAGGAAATCATAGACCTCTATAACCGCATAGAAGAACTGAAAGATTTGGAAGAGCAGGGGAGTATGACTTCTTTGCAAAAGCTGGAACTTGAAGATAAAAAGACGAAAATACAAAAAGAAAGCCATAAGGTTTACCTAGCATCGGGCAAAGCCATGCTTGAAAACAGCGATATACTTATCACTCTTTGGGACGGTAAGGAGCAAAAAGATAAAGGCTCTACGTATGATATTATAAAACAAACCAAAGCCAAAAATAAAAAGATTTATTGGGTTAAGGTTGAAAAAATTTGATAATTTTCCCCCTACAAAATACCTCAATCACAAAAGGAAAAAATATGAACGAAATCAAAATTTTTATTGCATCTTCCGAAGAGCTAAAACACGAACGCCAAGTTTTTTCGGATTTGGCATTAAAGCTTAATCTGCTTCTCAAAGATAAAGAAATTAAAATATGCCTTGAAAAATGGGAATACCTTGATTCATCCATGAGTACTCTACTCAAACAACAAGAATATAATATTGTTCTTAAAAAATGCGATCTTTGTATTGCTCTTTTCTGGACAAAGTTCGGCGATTTTACAGGAGAAGAGTTTAAAGTTGCCCAAGATGAAGTCTTGAAGAAGAAAACTTTGAAAGAGGCGCTTCTCTATTTCAAAACTGATTTTACAAACAAAGAACTCAACGAAGAACAAGAGGAAAACATGCATAAACTCACAGAGTTTAAGCAAGAGTGTATAAAAAATAATGTCCTTTCTTCCGATTTTCTTAATGATATCGACCTCGCCTATCTTTTTATCACGCTTATAAATTCGTATTGTCAAACACACTTAGGTTTCGACATTGCTCACATCAACAAGGAAGACAATACGCTCATGGTCGAACACAAGGCTTTTGTGAATTTGTCTGAGGTTACACAAGGTTTGATTAAATAAATTCAATATAAAAAGAGACGTTATGAGCAATCAAGATAAAAATAATGCAAATACACAACTTCCGGTTGTAACTGTTTTTATATCTTCTCCGGCAGATGTTATTGACGAAAGAAATAAAGTAAGGGATATTTTGCAACATCTACAAGAAACAGAATTTGCAGATAAACTTGTTATACGTGCAATTTTTTGGGAAGATAATGCTCTTGTCGCAACACAAAACTATCAAGATCAAATTCCTTCGTCGACAGATGTTGATATTTTTATCGCTATTTTATGGTCACGCCTTGGCACGCCTCTCGACCCTGAAAAATATCAAAATGATGAGGGCAAGCAATATAGTTCAGGTACGGAATACGAAATAGAACAAGCTCTCACTTCGCACAATAATTCTCCTGACGAAGCTAAAAGTCCTCAAATTTATATTTTTCGCAATACAAGTGAACCACATATTCCCCTAGAGCCAAGGGAAGTCAGTGAAGAAAGAAGAGCCCAATACTACGCTCTCGGTGACTTTCTCAAGAAGTTGGAATTTCATCCTACCTATAAAGAAATTTGCAGTAATGCCATTAATCGATTCACTAGTGTCTACTTGCAAAAATTTATAACCTTATTTGCGAGTTGAGCACCTCTGACTTCTCGTTTTTTCCAAATAAAAGGCTGTGCAGTTTTATTATATGCATTTTGAAAGGCAATTATATGATTACTCAGTTCTTCAACACTTGAAAAACTACCACTGAAAAAGGCTTAAACGAAAATACAAATGGACTGTTAAAGCAATTTTTTCCGCAATACAAATGGACTGTTAAAGCAATTTTTTCCGCAATACAAATGGACTGTTAAGGCAATTTTTTCCGCGAGTAATGAACTTTTCAACAATCAAGGCAGAAGATATAAAAAGGGTAACAAGCCTGATAAACAATCGCCCTAGAAAAAAATTTGGTTATAAAACTACTGTTGAGGTATTGAGGGAGAACGGATTATCTAGCGTGATAACTTTCGCTTGACAATCCGCCTTCAAAAGTTCCCTCTCTCGAAAAAATAATTCGAAAACATACCCTAGTCTGTTGATTTTATGTGTTATTTGAGTGATTTTTATTTTGTTCCCCCCAGCAACACATTAAATGGAGAATGGGCATAAGAGTTTTTCCTCTTTCGGACAATGAATATTCCACTTTAGGCGGAATTTGATAATATTCTTTGCGCAATATTAAGCTGTCTGCTTCCAGTTCTTTCAGTTGTTTACTCAGCATCTTATGCGTAATTCCCCCCAGAGATTTTTTTAGTTCTCCGTATCTCATCACTTCCGCTTTATATAGCCAATATAATATGCTCATTTTCCATTTTGCCCCAATCAGTGACAATGTATATTCAAAGTATTCGGAATTTACGGTTACTGTGGTCATTTTTACTTTCCTTTTTGATAGTATATAACAAAAAAGTGCATACTTGCTTTTTTATATAATTTATCTGAATATATTTTTTACGTCAATGATTAAGGAGTTTAGTAATGAAATATTCAGAGCAAGAAATGGAAAAAAATGCTGTAAAAACAGTCGCTTTTCTTATGGTAGCGGCTGCTAAAACAGCCCCCAAAGAAAGAGGGATTAATTCACTGGAATGTCTTGTGAATGATGGTGAGGAACTGCTGGTTTTGGCTAACGAAATGCGTCGCATAGGGCAAGAAACAAAGCAAGAGTATTTTTTAAGAGATGCCGACAATATTGTTCAATCAAACTGTGTGGTATTGCTTGGCACAAGTAATAAATATCATAAAGTAGCACACTGTGGTATTTGTGGTGTACAAAATTGCGGAAATGCTAAAAAACTGGGTGTCCTTTGTGCTTATAATATAGGTGATTTGGGGATTGCCCTCGGTTCGGCAGTATCCGTTGCTAAAAATCACAACATTGATAACAGAATCATGTTTTCAGCCGGAAAAGCCGCTCTAAATTTAAAGTATTTCTCACAAGATGTGCCTTTGATTTATGCTATCCCGTTATCGGTATCAAGTAAAAGTCCATTCCATGACAGGGTGGCAGTTGCTTCTTATTAATGG
>CAYJHY010000112.1:0-6334 GCA_964369875.1 uncultured Mailhella sp. | reverse complement strand
AACTATCACCTTTCTGTCACAACGCTTTCCTTTGTGGCACTTGCTTTTTTTCAATGTTTATTCGTATATTGCTTCAAAATAACCAATACAACTCAAGTGTTGAAAGATAAAAAGAACTTTCAGTTTTCTATTTATACGATAAGTGTAGTTTTTGTATACTTGTCAGTATGCGCGTATCTCCTTTACAACTCATATGTGGACGATATACGGTTAACATACCTCGCTTTGTCAATTGGTGTATGTTCGATTGTCGGCTATTTGCTTTCTATATTTTTGAATTATTCACTCTCAACGATGCGTTTACAACAACAAAAAGCTGATAAGCTCTCAGAAGAGGTGATGCAAGTACAGGAAAATGTAAAACTTTTGGAAATTGAAGCAACCATTGATTCCTTTACAGGATTTTATATCCGAGAAGTTGCTTTTACCAGGATTGATCACTATCTAGGTGACAAAGAACCTTTTTTTGTTTGTTTTATTGATATGAATGAGCTGAAAATTGTGAATGATACGTATGGTCATGATGAAGGTGATTTTTATATATTAGAGACGACACGAGTTATTTCCGATAGCTTCCCACATGATACCAATGTGCGTTATGGTGGGGATGAATTCATAGTAATCGGTAAATTCCATGAAAATAATACGCATCCACTCATTCAAATGGAAACTTGTGCGATTAAAGTACATGAAATTGGCAGAAAGCATCATAAGCCCTATGAAACTTCCGTAAGCTTTGGTCTTATTGTCATAAAAGATGAAAAAGAATTTACGAGCGTCGACGATTTGCTTAAGCGTGCAGACGAGGAAATGTATCTACACAAAAAATCACTTAAAAAAGAAAGAAGCGTACAAACTCCTGTTTAATTAATATATTTGCATTAGAATGTGTTCACATAAACTCCCATAATGACAGAAAACTCCTTTTTGTTCACAAAGGGGTTTTTCCCTTTCCAAAAAATAACAAATTGGAATGACGTGAAATTATCATGTGCTTTTGTGATTTGGCTTGACTTTTTAATTTTTTTTTTTTATATTAATGAAACGTTATTGTTACGCCCTAACGAGTTAATTTTGAGTTAGGGTGTTTTTTATTTTGAGAATGAAGGAAATACATAGCATGAGTACCCCAATATCTATTCAAGGTTATCAAAAACTTGAACACGAATTAGACAGATTGAAAAAAGAACGTCCTGCTGTTATTCAAGCCATTAAAGAAGCCCGTGAAGAGGGTGATCTTAAAGAAAATGCCGGATACGATGCTGCACGTGAACGCCAAGGTTTTTTAGAAGCTAGAATTTCATATATCGAATCAAAACTTCCTGAATTTAATGTTATTGATTTGAATACATTGCAAAGCGATAAAGTTATCTTCGGAGCAACTGTGAAAGTTGTTGATATAGATACAGATGAAGAGAAAGTATTTACGTTGCTCGGAGCAGATGAAGCTGATTATTCAAATGGATCTATTTCAATAAATTCGCCTGTCGGTAAAGCGTTGTTAGGACGTGAAGAGGGAGATGAAGTGAGTATTGATATTCCCAAGGGGCGTGTCACATATGAAGTTTTATCCATTGAATTTCGCGGAGCCAAATAAATTTAAGCTATTTATGATCTTGGAATACAGTAACATAAGATTGTAACCTACTTATATTATGAAAAAAGATACTTCTTATAAATATGAAGTATCTTTTTTTTAGCGCAATTATAACTAGAGTTGCAGTTGTTCTAATCCACTTAGATATACAAAAAGTAATCATTTACGGCAAGCAAAGGCTGAGCTATTCTTGTTTTTATCTCGCTACTCGCTCAAATGAGGTGTTTAGAGCATATCCAAATAGGCTTAGCTTAGTACTTATTAGATATGCTCTAATAAGCTATACCTCCACAAATTAAAGTTTTTTGAAAGGGGGGATAGTTTGCACAAAAAATTTTCCCCAAAAAACTCAAACTTAAAGCAAAATACTATAAGCAAAGTAGTTTAAACAGAAAAACGATTGAATGTATTCAACCGTTTTTTTGTACTAACATTTTAGAACATTTTTTGGGTTACACCTCATGTTTTCATGGTAATATAAAGTTGTTATAATTTGCTACTTAGTTATTGTTTTTGTTTTGGGCACGGTGACTTTTTTTATCACTTGAGTTACAATCATCGTTGTGTCTACTATGTCTTTGGCCTTTATGTCCTCTGCCATGCTGATCAAACTCAATTCCAAATTCTTTTTCAACATTATCTTTAAAAGCGATTTGCTTGTCTTGTATTTGATTTTGAAGGGCAACTATTTCTTTGGTAAGTTTTGTAATGGTTTCCGGTTGAACATTGGGGTTTGTGCTAAATGCTTCAAGTTCCATACGCTTAGCAAATAGCTCAGATCTTATGGGGCGGATGGCGTCGAACTGTGCGTCTTTCATTTGCTGAAACTTTGTTTGTTGCTCTTCGGTTAAAGAGCTGATGGGATTTTGTCTTTGCTGTCCATTGTTTCTTGCTTCAGCAAAATTAAATCCACTCACAGTGAGTCCTACTAAAGCTACGCTTGCAACAATAAGTTTAAATTTCATGTTGTATCTCCTAAGGTAAGCACTATAAAGTACCGTATAATGTTTATTTGTTTGATTTGATATTTTACTTATAGCAAACATCGTGCCAAAGTGTGAGAAGTTTTAAGTTTTGTATGTGTGAATTTTGGTTTTTTATATATAAAACAATTAATACAGTCTGTTACATTTTAAGATGATCTCTATGCAATAAAATGTTTGCTAAGGATTTCTCAGGAAACTAAATAAAATAGCTGTAAATAAAATTGCTATAGATACAAAAAGAAACACTGAGCAAAAAAGTGATACCTTTTTACTCAGTGTTTTTTATAAGAGGGGTTGAATTCGATTAAGAATAACGTATAATCTTTTATAACATATTGTAATTAAAAATTTTGTTGGGGGGAGCTTGAAAGGAAGAACTTTTTCAAATTCCCTCTTTTTGAAAAATAATTTGGAAACACAGCCTAGTTCAATGCTTTATAGTCAATACGTACAGATGTATTATCGTCTTCTATGTTATGGGTTACGTTAAACAATGGTTCTTGCTTGTTTAAAATATTATGTGAAATATGTGCAAGAACATTTGCCATTTCAGTGGCACTTTGTTTGACAGTTGCGCTCATTTCTCCCTTTTCAATGGCACTGACAGCTTCATCAAGAGCATCAACCCCAATAATTGGTATAAATTTTGATGGATCGCCACTATTATATTGGTGTCTTTTGAGCACATCTAAAGCACCAAGCGCCATGGAGTCATTGTTAGAAATAATAAGCTCAATATCATCTTTGTTTGAATGCATTTTTAGTTCAAGATTATCGGAAGCAAAGGCTCTGTTCCAGTTTGATACCAGATTATGTCCTATTTGTTCTAATTCAACCCCAAGATTCATGGCTTCTGCTATACTAAACTCTGTTCTTGCGATAGCTTCTGCATTATCTACATTGCCGGTTAACATGACGTATTGAAATTTTCCATCTTTATTTTTATCGTAAAGCCCACTATCCCAGAGTGCTTTGATGATAGCACCTTGCATGATACCTGCTTGTTTTTTATTGGTACCGACAAAAATCATTTTATGCTTTTTTAAAGCTTGTAAATCGGGCTCTCTATTAAAAAATATGACAGGTACATTTGCTCTGGTTGTGATATTTATGATGTCGATAGCCTCAACGGGCTCAACTATATTTATAAGGAGTAAATCTACATTATTATTAATGAGCTCTCTAATTTGTCTTTTTTGTCTTATTTGTGAATTATCGGCAAAATAAATCATTGGGGTTGCAAACGTTCCCAAAGAAACGGTAAGTTTAGTACTCACTTTTTTAATAAACGGATCTTGAGAATCATAAAGCAACACACCTATTTTAAAGTGTTTGGTGCCGGCTATATCTTCTGTTTTAGCATATGCTGAAAAAAATGATGCTAAAACAAGGGTAATCATTAGTATGTATTGTAAGATAAACTTCATTATTTCTCCTTATTCATTAACATTGGTGTATATTTTATTTGCCCAAAAGCGCAAGATATTAATCAATTCTGATAAATTAATAGGTTTTGTTATATGATCTGTCATGCCTGCTTTGATGCTATGTTCTTTGTCTCCGCTCAAAGCGTTTGCAGTCATCGCGATAATGGGTACATCTTTACCAAATTTTGTTTTACGGATTTCAGCAGTTGAAGTGTAACCGTCCATGACAGGCATTTGAATATCCATGAAAATGATATGAATATCACCAATTTTATTCCATGTATCAAGAGCTTCTTGTCCGTTTGTAGCTGTTATGACATGCATGCCAAGCTTTTTGAAGATGGCTGACGCAATTTCTCTGTTGATGGCATTATCCTCAACCAGAAGAATGTTTAAGGCAGGGATTTTAGCAGTTTCAACACTGCTTTTAAATGTTGAAGATTTGGTTTTTGCTTCTTTACTTTTTCCGGTGTTTTTGTCAACGACCTTAAAGTCTAATTCAAAATAAAATGTAGAACCTTGTCCTTCTTGGCTTTTAATGGCAATAAAACCACCCATTTGCTCAACCAAAGATTTACAGATAACAAGTCCGAGGCCTGTGCCTTCAATTTTTCTTGTTAGTTCATTATCTACTTGTGCGAAATTTTGGAAAAGCGATTCTTGGGATTCTTTTGAAATTCCGATACCAGTATCTTCAACTTCAAAGCGTATTCTTGCGTATTCTTTATTGTCTTTTTGAACAAATTCTTTTACTTTTACATTTAAATGAACATGGCCTGTTTCGGTAAATTTAATAGCGTTTGTACAAAGGTTGAGGCAGATTTGGTTTATCCGTACAGGGTCAAACAAAAGTTTGAGAGGCATTTCGTCGTCGACATTAATTTTGAACTCTATATCTTTTTCTTTTAAACGAGAAGCAAGAATGTCTGAAATAGGGCTAAGAACATTTTCAAGGTTTTCGTCTTCAAGTTTGAGCTCAAGTTTGTTGGCTTCAATTTTAGAAAAATCTAGAATATCGTTAATAATTCCCAAAAGACTGTTGGCTGATATTTCAATTCTTTGTAAGTAATGGATATTTTTAGGAGTAAGGTTTTCTTCCATCAGAGCAAGCGAGGTCATGCCAATAATACCGTTCATGGGAGTACGTATTTCATGGCTCATTTTTGCAAGGAAAGAGCTTTTCGCTTCTGTTGCAGCTCTAGCTTCTTTTACAGCGCCAAAAAGCCTTACAGACATGTCATTGATATTTCTTGCCATGAGCCCCATTTCATCTTTTCGATCAATACTTATCTGGCCGACAAGGTCTGATTCTCCGCTTGCTATTCGTCCGGTAAGATTTGCGATATATCGTAAATCTTTAACAACCGGAAAAACAAGAATGACGAACATAAGTCCTGTAATCAGTGTAATAAAGACACAAAATATAATAAAAAACTCTTTAAGTGTTTTTGCTTTATTGACAATAAAATCATTGCTCGCCATGCCTATAGCATAAAGTGACGTTTGTGGTATTTGAGCATAACCTATAGTGTTTCCGAGGTTATCACCTTGTCCGTCAATATAGCCATGAATGCTACTTCTGATAAAATCCATTTCGTCACCAAGAAGTGGCTTACCTATGAGCTTTGTGTCTAATGCAGAAACAATAAGTCCTCTTTCATTGACAATATAGGCACAAAATCTTTCTTTGTATTGATTGTCTACAATGGAGTTTAATAACAGCTCATTAATGCGTATAAAACCGACAATAAGTCCTGTGTTTGCGCCTTGAAAGATTCGTAAGGAAACAGGTAAAACCAAATTACCGTTATAAAGTGTTGGTTTGCTGACGGTAATCGTATTTTTACTGATGGCGTTTTGAAACCAGTCTTCTTCAAAAACGTTAATTTCTTCATGTCGAATACGAGGATCACCGGCTAAAATGTAGCCTGATGAATTAATCAAGATGAGACTGTCGTAAAAATCGTGTATGCTTCTGACGTGATTGAGATATCCTTCAACTTCTAAGCGATCTGCATCGGCTTCCCATTTGTTTGGTAAATCAAGGTGTTCGTTTAGAAACATAAGCTTGGCCGTAAGGATAATGAGATCACTTGCGGAATAAATTTCTATAATAGTATCATTGCTTATTTCTTCAACTGCTATTTTAACGTACTCTTGTTTTAATTCTTTGGTAAACTCGTTTAGTTTATAATGACAGGTTATTGCAAAGGCTAAGAACAGAGAAACTATCATCGCTGTCATAATCAAAGGGGGCTTTACTTTTATGCTGTGTAATTTCATAGTATGCTTTGCCTTTATCTTTATTGAATGATACAAATAAT